>NZ_JBEPTK010000021.1 GCF_040549485.1 Constrictibacter sp. MBR-5 | reverse complement strand
GGCTAGCGCCTTGATATTGCTCCGAAAACTTGGAGCGGGAGAAGGGATTCGAACCCTCGACCCTCACGTTGGCAAGGTAAGGGGCGAGGATTTTCTCTTTTCTCATCAATGGCTTACAGGCCGATTTCTGGCTGTGCAGGAAGTGTGCATGACCGCCCTGCCCACTTCCGCGCCAAGTATTCGCACGCGGGAGGGGGACAGGCTGAAGTAATGGTCAGGCAGCCGCCTTGCGCGTCGTCTTCTCCCGTGCCTGGGCGATCTGCGCGTCGAACTCGCCCGCACCGACGGCGTCGCGCAGCTTCTCGAAGATGGCGACGACGTCCGACAGCGCCGTTCCGCACTCGAAAGCGGTCAGGTTCTTACCGGACAGATCGACCGGGCCATTGCCGAAGCGGACTTCGCCGAAGAACTTCCCGTCGGCCTCAAACCACCACGGACGCGGCTTGACGGCCTGGGTGACCTTCCCCTTCTCGCCCTTCTTGTAGACGCGCCTTTCTACCGTGAAGGTCTCGCCGCGCAGCGTCGCCTGCGCCAGCGTAATCTGCTCACTGAGTGCCGCCACGATGACGTCGCGCGGGGTGCGCTGGCGAGCGCTCATCGACGTCGAGCGGGTCACTTCTGCGAACTTCAGCTTGATCGGCATCTTGCCCTCCATGTCGTTCCTGGCTGGTAGGACGTCTATCCCGGTTCCGGGATTCGTCAACTATTGGCAAGAGATCCGGAAGCCTCTCCGTGTGGAGGCCCATTCAGTCGCCAGACGCACCAGCCCCTCCGCCGCAAACTTGCGGGACTGATCCTGAGATGGCCCGCCAACCCCGCTTCGGAAATTGGCTGATCGGCCGACTGCCGAGAGGCGTCACCGAACTGATGCGATGTTTTCCAGGAAACATCATGCGACAGCGGCTCCGCGCCTTGGCAGCAAGGTATCCCCTACACACCTCCTGGCAGTTCACACGCCCACGGTTCAGCGGCTGGCGGACGAATAGCCTAACCAGCGAGACCGTCGACGAGATTGCAGCGCCGCGATAGCCTTGCAGCATGTGCAATCTCTACTCCCAGACGAAAGGTCAGCAGGCGATCATCGCGCTGACGAAGTCCATGCGGGACAGCGTCGGCAACCTCCCTCCCCTACCTGGTATCTTTCCGGACTACTCGGCCCCGATCGTGCGCACCGGCATCGACGGTGCGCGCGAACTCAGCCGCGCCAGATGGGGTATGCCGTCTCCAGCCTTCGCGCTCGAAGGCAAGAAGGTCGACAAGGGAGTGACGAACATCCGGCGCGTCGCCAGCCCCCACTGGCGCAGGTGGCTCGGCCCCTCCTCGCGCTGCTTGGTCCCCTTCACGTCGTTCTCGGAACCAGAGCGGCTGCCAGACGGCAAGTCGCAGCCGGTATGGTTCGCCTTGGACGAGAGCCGGCCGCTCGCCTTCTTTGCCGGCGTCTGGACGAACTGGACGTCGACCCGGAAAATCGCCGAGGGGCCAGTCACCTGCGATCTCTTCGGCTTCCTCACCACGGACGCCAATCGCGAGGTGGGCACTATCCACCCCAAGGCGATGCCGGTGATCCTGACGGAGCCGGACGAATGGGAAATCTGGCTGGCGGCACCGTGGTCCGAAGCCTCCGCGCTCCAGCGCCCGCTGCAGGACGGCGCCCTGTCGATCGTCGCTCGGGGTGAGAAGAAGGACGAAGCTGGAGCCGCGTAGTGTACTTGACATGTTCCAATGTGCCGCGTCGGATGCGGCATGTCCGGTATCCGCCTCAGCGATAACCCCCAGTACGATCTCTACGGAAGCTGCGGCAATTTCGGGCCGGGGCCGCCGTGCCGATATTCGGCCAAGCTCGACCGTGCTGCACTCTTGGAGCGCTTCGGCGATATGGAATTGGGCGATTTCCGCCGTAGCCGTGCGGTCACGAAACGCACCCATTTTGAACGCCTATTCGCCGCTCAAGGCCTCGATAATGGGACATTCTGGGGCTGTCCCGCCCTCGCAGCGGGCGGCCGTCTCGGCAAGCGTCCGTTCCATGCGGCGGAGATCAGCAATCTTGCGCCGGACATCCTTCAGGTGAACGAGAACGGCTTCCTGTATCTCGCCGCAGGTGCAGCCGTCTTCGACGAGGCCAAGCAAGTTACGAACTTCATTGAGAGTAAAGCCTAATTCGCGGCTGCGCCGGACGAAGAGAAGCCGCTTGAGATGACCGTCTGGGTACAGCCGGTGCCCGCCCTCAGTGCGCGGCGGCGGCGAAAGAAGTCCGATGCGCTCGTAATAGCGGATTGTCTCGATATTGAAGCCACTCCGGCGCGAAAGCTCGCCGATGCCGAAATCCCGCTTTGCCATCCAGAAATTCCTTCTTGAATCTGTAGCTGCTACAGGTTTTAGCATGGATGACTATGAAGGATTGGGTCAACAGAATGGCGGGTATGGGCGCGGCGCTGCTCAGCCTGTCCACGGGTATGGGCGCGGTCGCCGCCTCGTCCTGCTGCGCCCTACCTCTGGCTCTCTCGGCCGCCGGATTCGGGGGGGCATGGCTCGGCGGGATAAGCGGGCTGGGCGTCTACCGGCTCTGGTTCCTGACAGCGGCGGCAATCGCCCTCGCCGTAGGCTGGATCGTCGTCCTGGGGCGGCGCATGGCCGCCTGCACGGCGGACGGCGCATGCGCTCGGCCGGCACAGGGCTGGCTGACCTACGGCATGCTCGGCCTGTCCACGCTGCTGGTCGGCGTGGCCGCTGCGTGGGGCTGGATTGAGCCCACCGTCATGTCCGCGCTGCTGCGGCTTACGGAGAGGCCAGGGTGAACAACCGAAAAATACTAAAGGTCGGTACTATCGGCACGGCCATAGCGGCCCTGTGCTGCTTCACCCTGATACTGCTGATCCTACTCGGTGCGGTGGGGCTATCGGCGCTCGTCGGCTAGCTGGACATCGTTTTGCTGCCCGCCCTCGCGGTGTTCGGCGGATCACGATTTACGCACGCTGGAGAAAGCAATGGACGGCATGAGGACGGAACTGCAATCAACACTCACCTGCCCGGTCTGCGGGCATCGGAAAACCGAAACCATGCCCACTGACGCCTGCCAGTTCTTCTACGACTGCAAGGGCTGCGGGACACTGCTGCGGCCGCACTCCGGCGATTGCTGCGTGTTCTGCTCGTTCGGCTCGGTCCCGTGTCCGCCAGTGCAGGAGGCGCGGCGGGTGGGGCCGGCGGACGGAACCTGTTGCGCAACTACCTAGTTGGTGGGCGATGGCTGAAAAATTCGATCTCATCGTAATCGGGACAGGCACGGCGGCGCGGGTTGCGGCCATGCGCTGTCGTGCGGCCGGTTGGACTGTGGCCGTGATCGACTGCCGCCCGTTCGGGGGCACCTGCGCCCTGCGCGGCTGCGACCCGAAAAAGATGCTCGTGGGCGGGGCCTTGGCCTTCGACCACGCCCGGCGCTTGGACGGCAAGGGGATCGCGCCGGACGGGCTACATATCAACTGGCCGGAGTTGATCGCTTTCAAGCGCGGCTTCACCGATCTCGTTCCCGGTAGGCACGAGCATAGCTATGCCGAAAAGGGCATCGCTGCCTTCCACGGGCAGGCCCGCTTCACCGGCCGCAACAGCATCGAAGTCGAGGGTACGGCGCTCGAAGCCCCGCATATCCTGATTGCTTCCGGGGCAAAGCCGGTCACGCTCGGCATTCCGGGCGAAGAACACCTTATTACGAACGAGGAATTTCTTGCGCTCGAAGCCCTGCCGCAGCGGATTGTGATGGTCGGCGGCGGCTATATCGCCGCCGAGTTCTCGCACATTGCGACGCGGGCGGGGGCGCGGGTGACGGTCCTGCAACGGGGCGAGCGGATGCTCACCAATTTCGAGCCCGAACTGGTCGGCTGGCTGATGGAGAAGTTCCGGGCGGTAGGGATCAACGTGCGCACCGGAACAACCGTCGAAGGTATCGAAAAGACCGGGACCGGATACCGGGTGAACGTCTCTTCGGGAGGACAGGCCGCTACCGTCGAAACTGATCTGATCGTACATGCGGCAGGCCGCGCGCCCGCCCTCGATGCGCTTGATCCGGAAGCTGCCGGGGTAGCGGTGAAGGATGGCCGGTTGCAACTCAACGAATACCTGCAAAGCGTCTCGAACCCGGCCGTTTATGCGGCGGGCGATGCCGCGCAGGCAGGGCCGCCGCTGACGCCCGTGTCGAGCCATGACGCCAAGGCGGTTGTGGCGAACCTGCTCGAAGGGAACCGGCACAAGCCCGATTATCGCGGTGTCCCGAGCGTCGCGTTTACAATCCCACCCATTGCGGCCGTTGGCCTGAGCGAAGCGGCGGCGCGCCAGAAGGGCCTTCGGTTCCGGGTGCAGACACAGAAGGCGTCCGACTGGTTCACGGCCCGGCAAACGGCTGAGCCGGTCTACGGCTTCAAGGTGATGGTCGAAGACGGGAGCGAACGCGTCCTTGGCGCTCACCTCGTCGGGCCACATGCCGATGAAGTGATTAACCTATTCGCTCTAGCGATCCGCCACAGACTGACGGCTGAGGCGCTGAAATCCACGATGTTCGCCTACCCGACCGGTGCCTCTGACATCGGTTACATGCTGTAGAGGCTGCTTGCGCCTCCGGTAGGTGACTACCCGCCTTTTCCACCACACACGGCCCCCTTCAGCGCACGCACCCGAGGAAGGAGTTTACCGTGCACTGCCCATAGTGCCCACCATGTGCCTATGAGCGGACGGCCTTCGGAACAGCCTCGTCGCCGAGGTGATAGGCGAATTCGATTTCCAGCGAGCCGTCATCAAGGAGTTCCGCTGAGCCCGTGCCGCGAACCTCGTCGCCCTCATCGAATCACACCCAGATGTAGTAGATCATCGACCGGCCATACTCGACATCGATCGTCGCCTGCATCGCGCCGAAGGCGAGTTCTCCGCGACCGTCACGGCGAATGACGAGCCGAGCCGGGCCAGTCAGATCGAGGTACTCGCGATCCCAACAATCGGCTTCCGTGATCCGCCACGTGCCGACAATGAGGCATTCACTCGGGAGATTCATCGCACTCCGCCGCCAGTTCGATCGACATCATTCGATCCTGCCATCGAAGTGGGACTGCCGCAGTCGACCCTACGGGCAACATTCAGATTACCAACTGATCCGTGATCTCGACCTCTGCCCAAACGTGCCCTCGCCCCAATCAGTCTGCCCCTATAGGGTCGGATGACAATTCTAGGAGCACGATGATGGCCGGGATGAGAGAGCTATACCGTAGCCCGCAGGGGGACTGCTCGTTGCTCGCGCGCGACCCAGCAAACGATGCTGCATTCGTGCTTCATGAGCCCAACGCATCGTCGGGCGGCCAACCTTCCAGGATCGAGATCGGCGCCTTCCTGCGCGCTGACGCAAACGGACCCGAGCATCAGGCGCTTCTGCGTCTGATCGGCTCCCTGGTGGAAGGCTTCGCATCGCCGGACGACGAAAGGTCGTCCGCATTCGGAAGTGCGCAATCGACATGAGCCTGGGGCTGGACCTGCTCGGCGAAACAGCCGGAAACAGCTTGCCTGTGATGCCTAACAGGACATCGAAGACCGGTAAGCAGACAACAGTGACGTCAGTCGGAAGCGTAGCGCGCCATCAGGTCGACCAGAAATTGCCAGTGGTCGGAGCCGAAGCCAATGGGATGGAAGTCCATCCGGCCGTCCAGTCGGTGGCAGATGCCGCCATGCGGTTGGACGAAGGC
Organism: Constrictibacter sp. MBR-5; assembly: GCF_040549485.1. Taxonomy (NCBI): domain Bacteria; kingdom Pseudomonadati; phylum Pseudomonadota; class Alphaproteobacteria; order Rhodospirillales; family Allostellaceae; genus Constrictibacter; species Constrictibacter sp. MBR-5. Next base: position 61,461 of record NZ_JBEPTK010000021.1, on the reverse strand, counting down.
GAGGAAGGCTTCACGGTCGGGTCGGGAATGCAAAAGGTCATCATGCGGCTATTTATTGCCTCGGATATGCCCGCTGCCGACCAGCAAGGTACCTTCGGATTATCGGTCACAGCGCGCAAGATGACGGCTGCAGCGATCTGACGGCGCGGTATCCACTGCACGGGAGCGACGACGTTGCAAATCGTATCGACCATCCGCTCTCATGCACCTTCCCCGCTTCGGGCACAGCGGCTGAGGGAATCGCAGGCCGCTCATGCTCCTGCGATCTTGCTCACCGGCACGCTCGGCCAGTCCGGGCAGAGCGCCGACGGTTTGCTATCGCCCATCCAGGCCGATGAATCCCTCACCGTCCTTGCCGGCGACATCAAGCGGGCGCTCGACCCGGTGACCCTGTCTGCCCTCAAGGGCCTGCCGAAACAGGCCCTGGTCCAGATCGACCCCAAACTCGGCCCATTCTATGACGGGGCGATGCTGATGATCGGCGACATCCACCTCATCCGGCGCTGGATGGAGCGGGATGACGAAGAGCCGGTGACACTCGTACTCGATACCGTCGGCACCGCCCTCAAGCATGCGGACTTCGCAGCGCAGTTCGTGCCGGCTCTCGGTGACTACGCGCCCTGGATCAAGACGGCAGGTGTGATCGTCAGCGTCGGGCAGAAGACGCTCAAGGCGATCGTCGAGTTCGATGATCCGGCTGACGAGACCTTTGTCGCGGCGCTCCAGCGCGCATCCGCCGTTCGACAGTTGGGCAGCCCCGGATCAGGTAGCGCAGTTCGCCGACAGGTCGAAGCCGCATCCTTTCCCAGTCCACCATTCTCAGGCGGGTTATAAGCGGGAATTTATCAGCCTACCGACGAAGATTTTTCAAGGGCAGCCAGCTTCTGCATAAGCGTCGCGGCATTGATCGGCTTGGAGATGTAGTCGTTCATACCGGCAGCGATGCAGTCCTCGCGAACACCTTTCATCGCATGCGCGGTGAGTGCGATCACATGCACGGCATTGCGCGGCGCCGGCAGCTCGCGGATACGCTTGGTCGCGTCAGTCCCGTTGAGAACGGGCATCTGCAGATCCATCAGCACGACGTCATAGTCGGCTGTGCGCGCAGCCGCGACCGCCTGCTCGCCGTTCTCGACGATGTCGACCAGATAGTTGCTCGTTCCCAGGAAAGCCATGACGACCATCTGATTGATCTGATTGTCCTCGGCCAGGAGAATCCGGAACGCCGGACGGGCCACCCTCGACGGCGGCAGTGCCACATCCACTCGGCCATTCTGCTGTCGCGCGGCTGCCGGTGGTGCCACGTCTACGATCCGCACGAGGGTATCGAGCAGTGTCTGCTCTCGGAGAGGTTTCGCCAGTATGGCGTCGACTATGCCGTGCATCTCTGAAGGAACGCCCATCGAACCGGCCGAGGAAGAGATCAGCAGCTTCGTCCGGTCGATGCCGGTCATGCCGCGTATCCGCCGGGCAAGATCGTCCCCCGACATGCCGGGCATCATCTGGTCGAGGATCGCCAGATCGAATGGTCGGCCCTCGGCGCGCGCCCGTTCGAGTACCTCCAGCGCCTCCGGCCCATCCGCCACCGCCGTCGGCTGCATGCCGAACCCGGTGAGCTGCCGCGTCAGGATGCGTCGGTTCATCTCGATGTCATCGACGATCAGTGCCCGAAGCCCCCGCAACGCCTCGGGTGACAGACGCTGCGTGCTCACCGCACCGGCTGCCGCCGGCAACGGGATATCGAACCAGAACCGGCTTCCTGTTCCGGGTTGACTGTCCACACCGATGCTCCCTCCCATCAGCTCGACCAACTGCCGACTGATGGAAAGCCCGAGACCGGTGCCGCCGTAACGTCGTGTCACCGTGTTGTCGGCCTGGACGAAATTCTGGAACAGGCTGTTGCGCACGTCGTCCGCGAATCCGACCCCGGTGTCGATGACCTCGAAGCGGATCATCGCCGATCCATCGACCGGCTCCCGCGCGAAGACCTCGACGGCAACACCGCCCTTCTCGGTGAACTTCACGGCATTACCAACGAGGTTGAGCAGCACCTGACGAACGCGGAGCGGGTCGCCGCGAAAGAACCCGTGAGCCGATTGGTCGACGTAACCCGTGAGATCGATCGCCTTCTCATACGCCTTCGGGCCGAGGAGGTTGACCGCGCCCTCGACGAGGTCGGCCAGTTCGAAGTCCAGGACTTCGAGTTCGAACTTCCCCGCCTCCAGCTTGGACACATCGAGAATATCGTCGATGAGGGAAAGCAGCGCCTCGGCGCTGTCGTTCACCGCTGTGGCAAATTCGCGTTGATCGTCCGACAGCTCCGTCTTCAGGAGGAGACCGTTCATTCCGAGAATGCCGTTCATCGGGGTGCGGATCTCGTGGCTCATATTCGCCAGGAACTGTGACTTGGCCTCGTTCGCATGCTCCGCCGCGTCCTTCTCGGCCTGCAGTATCTGCTCCGCCACTCGCAGCTCCGTCACGTCCCTGAAGATCACGTGGATACGCAGAACCTGACCCAGGACGCCGACCTCGACATTCATGTCGCAGAAGATCCGACGGATCTCTCCGTCCGGACGCATCAAGCGGAAGTCTCCGGGCCGGGGTCGCCGGCCACTCTCCGCGATCGAGAGCGCCCTACGTGCCAGCGCCCGGTCATCTGGATGAACCATCTCAATGACCTTGTAGGTGTCGGGTGAGAACGTATCTGGATCCAGACCCACGATCCGATAGAACTCGGCCGACCATTCCTCCCGGCCCGTCACCAGGTCGCGCTCGGAACTACCGATCGCCGCGACCTGTTGAGCACGCTCCAGGTGATGACGGATTCGGCGCAATTGGTCTGTACTTTCCTGGAGCGCCCCTTCGGCCGCGATCTGCGCCGTGACGTCGACGCTGACGCCACGAAAGCCCTGAAAGGCGCCGTCCTTGTAGTAGGGCACGCCGCTCGCCCGGAGATAACGTGCCCGATCGTCCTTGAGGTGGATGCGGTGGACATAGTTGCGATAGGGTCTACGCGCCGCGAGGGTGTTCATCCATTCCTGGAAGCCCTCCGGATGATATGTTCGGTCCGTCGCCGGCCCCGGCCACTCGGTTTGGAACTCTGTCAGCGTCACGATGCCGTTCTCACGCTTCGGCACGAAGATCCTGATCTGACCTTCCGGCGCGCCGTGCAGTTCATGAAAGACATCCGACACCGCGCTCATCATGTCGAGGTAGCGCTCCCGCTCCTCGATCAGCGCGTTCTGGGCCGCCCGCCGCTCTGTCTGATCGACGCCGATGAGAAGGCTCGTGCCCGTCGGCAGGTCACGTACGACGGATAGCTGGAGCCAGCACGTCTTCCCCGCTCCGTCATGGAATGCCAGTTCGGCTGTCCTACGCGTTTCGAGAAGTTCGTCGAGCCTCAGCGGCTCCAACGCGATGGTACGCAAGGCATGACCAGAGAGGCTCTCGGCGTCACAGGCGAAACATGCTGCAGCGGCAACGTTGGCGGTGACGATCAGACCCTGATCATCGACGACCAGCGCCGGCATCGGTAATCGACCGATCAACTCAAATCCCGAAGCGAGTTCGCGGGCCATCTCATGGTTCCAAGGGAACGTCGCCTACCCGGCACCGTCGATGGCGCTGGGCCGCGTCACCCATTTGGCACTCTGGGCCGAACAGGTTGCAGGGACATTAATCGGTGGGAGACGGCCCCGACATCTGCGCCCCTCCCCGCCGCCGTGGCTGGCCTGGGGATGATGCTGCTGGACAACGACGGACCAACCGAAGTGTGCGAGCGAGGAGCCTGATCCGACACGGTCCGATGTTTCCAGGAAACATCGTGCCACAGCGGCGTCGTGCCTTGCCAAGAAGGTATCCCCTACACGCCTGCTGGCAGTTCACACGCCCCCGATTCGAGCGGCTGACCGACGAACAGCTAACCCGACATCAGCGACACCGGTCGACCAGATTGCAGCGCTGAGATAGCGTGCGTTATGTGCAATCTCTATTCCCAGATCAAGGGTCAGCAGGCGATCATCGCGTTGACGAAGTCTATGCGGGACAACCTCGGCAACCTCCCTCCCCTGCCCGGCATCTTCCCGGACTATTCGGCCCCGATCGTGCGCACCGGCGTTTGACGGAACGCGCGAACTGAGCCGCGCCAGATGGGGCATGCCGTCACCGGCCTTCGCACTAGAAGGCAAGAAGGTCGACAAGGGCGTGACGAACATCCGGCGCGTCGCCAGCCCCCACTGGCGCAGGTGGCTCGGCCCCTCCTCGCGCTGCTTGGTCCCCTTCACGTCGTTCTCGGAACCAGAGCGGCTGCCAGACGGCAAGTCGCAGCCGGTATGGTTCGCCTTGGACGAGAGCCGGCCGCTCGCCTTCTTTGCCGGCGTCTGGACGAACTGGACGTCGACCCGGAAGGTCGCCGAGGGGCCAGTCATCGGCGATCTGTTTGGACTCCTCACCACGGGCGCCAATCGCGAGTTGGGTGCTATCCACCCGAAGGCGATGCCGGTAATCCTGACGGAGCCGCACGAATGGGAGGCGTGGCTGTCGGCCCCGTCCGCGGAAGCCTGTACGCTCCAGCGCCCGCTGCCGGATGGCGCCTTGTCGATGGTTGCTCGGGGTGGGAAGAAGGACGAGAATGAGCCAACCCCCACTCGCGCTAGCGGTTCGCTCTTGGCCGAATTCTACCGGACACTGACGTGCTGGCGCTACGTGCGAACGCCAGTCGGGATCGACGCTTATCGCGCGATACCCCCATTGAAACGCCCTGTCGCGCCGGTCTTTCCCAAATCGCTGTCAACAACGCCGCGTTACGCCGCGCGCGGCGGTTGTTTGGAACTTCACCTGAGCGGCGCGCTCACTCGGGTTCGAAGGCCGTGATGATGGGGCAGGGTCCGGCAGACCCGGAACTGCACTCGTGCGCCAGGCGCGCAAGCGCATCGCGCGCGGCCTTCAGCTCGGCAATTTTGGCATCCAGTGCGGCGACACGCTCTGTCGCAAGCTCGCGCGCACGGGCACGCTCCTCGGTGGCATCCAGTGCGATCAGCTCCGCAATCTGCTCAAGCATGAACCCCGCCCCCTGGGCGGAACGGATAAAGCGAAGCCTGCGGACAGCCTCCTCGCCATAGCGCCGGACCCCGCTGCCGAACCCTGGGTGCTCAGGGCGTTCGGGGGTCTCCAGCAATCCGCGCCGCTGATAGTACCGCACTGTTTCGACGCCGACGCCACCCTCACGGGCCAGCCCGGCAATAGTCCGCTCTTTCGCCTCTTGATTCCGTACCATAGTACGGACCCTATATCAGTGGCAGCTCGAAACCACCAAGAAAGCTGCTCAATATGACCGCCACCACACTCCAACCGCGCCAGGCCACGCTCTACCGCATGGTCATGGACAACCATCTCTGCCCCTATGGGCTGAAAACCAAGGACCTGCTGCGTCGCCAAGGCTTCACGGTCGAAGACAAATGGCTGACCTCCCGCGAGGCGACGGACGCGTTCAGGGCGGAGCATGGCGTCAAAACGACGCCGCAGACCTTCATCGGCGGCAAACGAATCGGTGGCTATGACGAGCTGCGCCGCTATCTCGGCAAGCCGGTCGCCGATCCGAAGGCCACCACTTACAAGCCGGTCATCGCGCTCTTCAGCGTCACGGCACTGATGGCGCTCGCGGTCAGCTATGCAGTCTACGGCACCCCATTCACGGTGCGCGCGGCCGAGTGGTTCATCGGCTTCAGCATGGCCGTGCTGGCGCTCCTGAAGCTCCAGAATGTCGAGAGCTTCGCGACGATGTTCCTGAACTACGACCTGCTGGCGAAGCGGTGGGTGCCTTACTCCTACATCTACCCGTTCGCCGAAGGTCTGGCGGGCGTGTTGATGATCGCCGGCGCGCTTAGCTGGCTGTCGGTGCCGGTCGCCCTGTTCATCGGCACGGTGGGCGCGGTCTCGGTGTTCAAGGCCGTCTACATCGACCGGCGCGAGCTGAAATGTGCCTGCGTCGGCGGGTCGAGCAACGTCCCGCTCGGGTTCGTGTCGCTGACCGAGAACGTGATGATGGTCGCAATGGCGATCTGGATGGCGCTCGCCGCGTTCGGCGTGCCGGTCGGTTTGGTCCACGCCGGCTGAGATTGGCGGTTACCGTAAGCCGCTGCTGGCCGGCACGAGGAGCTGCTGCGCAAGCTTACCACCACGCGCATGGGCATTCCGCTCGCCAAGATCCGGGAGGAACTGGTCGAGCGCGGGACGCGCCCGGTTCGCTGACGACGATCTAGTCAACGCTGAGAAGGCCCGGCCTGTCACACAAAAAGTGGTTGAGGGCCGCCGAGTAGGACCGGCCCGATGTTGCTGCACACCACAGACCCTGGCGGATCTGGCAGCGCTTCATGAATCCCACCTCCTTCTTGTTCCACGACGAGACCGGCGCTACTACCAATATGGTCCGCCGCTACGGCTGGGGTCCGAAGGGCGAGCGCCTGGTAGATGTGGCCCCGCACGGGCACTGGAAGACGATCCCCGATCTGGTCGGGGCGCGCCCCGACCACGGACGAACAGAACCGGGTGGGTCAGATTTAAACCGGCGCTACGAAGACAACCGGGTCAGATTTGCAGCGGCGTTGACAGGCGTCAGCATGAACAAGAAGAAGCTCTTCCGGCTCTACCGCGAGGAGGGCCTGGCGGTACGCAGGCGGCGTGGCCGCAAGCGCGCCACCGGCACGCGGGCGCCGATGGCGCTGCCGGACGGCCCCAACCAGCGCTGGAGCCTGGACTTCGTGGCTGACACGCTGAGCTGGGGCCGCAGGTTCCGGATCCTCTGCATCGTCGACGACTTTACGCGCGAGGCCCTGGCGCTGGTCGTCGACACCTCGATCGGCGGCCATCGCATGGCCCGTGAGCTGGACGCCCGGCGCGGCCGGCCTGCGGCCATCGTCAGCGACAACGGGACCGAGATGACCAGCAGGGCCATGCTGCAATGGACCAACCGCACCGGCGTCGACTGGCACTACATCGCTCCAGGCAAACCCCAGCAGAACGGCTTCGTGGAAAGCTTCAACGGCAAACTGCGCGACGAGTGCCTGAACGAGGAAGTCTTCGCCACCCTGGCCGAGGCGCGGGCTGTAATCGAACGTTGGCGGCTCGACTACAACCACGTGCGCCCGCACTCGGCGCATGGCGGGCTGACGCCGGAAGCCGTGCGGCTGAACCTCACGGCCGGACGGCTGCGCAATCTCGAAGGCTCCGCCGCACAGCCGCTACCGCCGGCGCGGCAGATCAACTATCCACCCCCTGGGCTCTCATAATGATCGAGGGACTAGAGGGGGGCAGGTCAGTTAGAGTCGCACCGCGCGCAGCCGGAGTGCATTGGCAATGACGGAGACGGACGACAGGCTCATCGCCGCGGCAGCGAACATCGGTGAGATCAGGAGCCCGAAGAAGGGATAGAGCAGCCCGGCTGCGACCGGCACGCCAGCGGTATTGTAGATCATTGCGAAAAAGAGGTTCTGCCGGATATTGCGCATCGTGGCGCGCGACAGCCGCCGTGCCCTCACAATCCCGCCGAGATCGCCCTTGACCAGGGTGAAGCCGGCGCTCTCGATGGCCACGTCGGCGCCGGTGCCCATGGCGATTCCGACATCGGCCTGAGCGAGCGCCGGCGCATCGTTCACGCCATCCCCGGCCATCGCCACTTTGCTTCCTTCGGCCTGCAGCTCTCGAATGATCCGCGCCTTGTCCTCGGGCAGCACATCGGCGCGTATCTCGTCGATGCTGAGGCGGCCGGCAACGGCGCGCGCAGTGCGCTCATTGTCGCCCGTCGCCATGACGATCCGGAAGCCGAGCTCATGAAGCGCCTCGAGCGCGGCCGGCGTCGTGTCCTTGACTGGGTCGGCGACGCCCACGAGCCCTGCGATAGCTCCATCGAGGACCACGAACATGACGGTCTCGCCCTCGTCGCGCCGGGCGTTCGCGGTCTCGGTCGCAGCCGGCGTCTCGACCCCGAGCTCCGCCAGCATCCTGGCATTGCCCAGAGCCACCACTTTTCAGTCAACCACGCCTTTGACGCCCATCCCGGTGATCGCTTCGAACTGATCCGCCTTGGCGAGGCCCAGTCCGCGCGCCTCGGCGCCCCGGACAATGGCCTCAGCAAGGGGATGTTCGGACCCCCGCTCCAGGCTCGCCGCCAGACGCAGGATCTCCGCCTCGTCGTGCCCAGCCTCGGGCAGCACGGCGGAGAGCTCCGGCTTGCCGACCGTCAGCGCGCCGGTCTTGTCGACGATCAAAGTGTCCACTTTCTCGAAGGCTTCGAGCGCCTCCGCGTTCTTGATCAGCACCCCCGCCTGAGCGCCGCGCCCGGTTGCGGTCATGATCGACATTGGGGTGGCGAGCCCGAGGGCGCAGGGGCAGGCGATGATCAGCACGGCGATCGCTGAGACGAGGCCATAGGCAAGGGCCGGCGCGGGTCCCCAGATGGACCACGCGATGAAGGAAAGGACCGCAATCGCCATTACCGCCGGCACGAAGAAACCGGCTACCGCGTCGGCAAGCTTCTGGATCGGCGCGCGCGACCTCTGTGCAGCCGCCACCATCTCGACGATCTGCGCAAGCATCGTATCCTTGCCCACGCGCTTCGCCTCAATCACCAGACTTCCGGTCCCGTTGATTGTCGCGCCGGTAACCGGGTCGCCAGCGACCTTCTCGACCGGCACCGGCTCTCCGGTAAGCATGGACTCATCGACTGAAGATCGCCCCTCGACCACTTCACCGTCGACCGGCGCCTTGTCGCCAGGGCGGACCCGGAGGCGATCGCGAATCTGCACCTCTTCGAGCGGCACCTCCTCTTCGCTGCCGTCTGCACGAATGATGCGCGCGGTCTTCGCTGCGAGATCGAGCAGCGCCCGGATCGCGGAACCAGTCCGCTCGCGCGCACGCAGCTCAAGAACCTGGCCAAGGAGCACGAGAACCACGATGACCGCACCAGCCTCGAAATAGATGCCGACGTTCCCCTCCATGTCGCGGAATCCGCTCGGGAAAAGGCTGGGGGCGATCACGGCGACGGTGCTGAAACTCCACGCCGCCAAGATCCCCATGCTGATCAGGCTGAACATGTTGAGGTTTAGGCTGCGGAAACTCTTCCAGCCACGTACCAGGAACGGCCAGCCTGCCCAGAGGATCACTGGCGTCGCGAGAATCAGTTCGAGCCAGTGCGCGAGCCGTTCCCCTACCCAGGTGCGGATCGGCATCCCGACATAGCCGCCCATCGCCAGGAGGAGTACCGGTACCGTCAGCGCGGCCCCAATCCATAACCGGCGGGTGAAGTCGACCAGTTCGGGGTTCGGACCCTCGTCCCCCCGAGGCACGCCCTTCGGCTCGAGCGCCATCCCGCAGATCGGGCAGTCTCCGGGTCCGACCTGCTCGATCTCGGGGTGCATGGGACAGGTGTAGACCGTACCTGCCGGCATCGGCTCCGGCATCGGTTTCCCCTTCAGGTATGTCTCGGGCGCCGCGTCGAACTTCTCTTTGCAGCGAGCCGAGCAGAAGTAGAACTTCTGCCCCGAATGCGAGGACAGGTGTCTAGCCGTCGCCCGATCGACGGACATTCCGCAAACGGGATCCACGGCCTCAATGAAGTCGTCAGGCGATGCAGCGAACCTGGACCGGCACTTCTCGGAGCAGAAGTGGTAGACCTGACCCTCATACTCATGATGAGGGATGCTGGCATTCGGCTCGACGAGCATGCCGCAGACCGGATCTCTGGCCTCTCCCGTTGAAGAACGCGCAACATCCATCTTCGGTCCTCCGGTTGATACGCCTCGACGGGTAAAGCTTCCAGTCACTGGAATGTCAATGGGAAGATGCCGATTGCTCTTGACCTTCCAGCTAGTGGAACCTCTATGTGTTCGTTCAGGATAGAGCGATAGGTGTCGCGGCCATGAACATCGGTGATGTCTCGGAACGGAGCGGTCTGCCGGCTAAGACGATTCGATATTACGAGGACATCGGCCTCGTGCGGCCTATGCGAAGCGAAAATGGGTACCGGGATTTTGCGTCGCACGACCTACATAAGCTTGCGTTTCTGGGGCGCGCCCGATCTCTCGGATTCAGTATTGAGGAATGCCGGACCCTCCTATCACTTTACGAAGATCGCGAGAGATCGAGTTCAAGTGTCAAGGCGATCACCGAAAAGCATCTTGCTCGTATTGAGCAGAAGATCGTGGAGTTACAGGCGTTGAGCGCGACGCTTCGTGATCTCGTGACGCGCTGTCACGGCGACGATCGCCCCGACTGTCCAATCATGAACGATCTGGAAAACGCCGGAACGGCCTGACGCCCTCGATAATGCGGCCGTTCAGACGTTCAACCAATCGCGAGCACCACCGGATGGAAACCTGCCTCACTGCAGGATAAGCTTATCTCATGAACTTCGTGGCCCGCCTGATCATCGTTGCCGTACTCGCTGCATTCGCGGTGAGTTCGGTTGCGCATGCAGCGGGCTCTGCGGAGATGGCCGCCGCCACGATCGCCTGCGATGATGCTGCGACGCATATGTCCGATTGCGATGCCTGTGGCGACCTCGACGCGGGCGAAATGGGCGTTGCATGCGACTTCGTCTGCGGAGCGGGCGGCTTCGCGGCTGTGCTCGCACCGCAGGCATACGGCATCGTCTCGGCTCCCCGCGAGGCGCTTAGGGCGCCGGTGACGCAGGAGTTTTCCGGCGTTTCAAGCTCTCCAGCCAAACCGCCTCCTCGGACCCTCATCTGATCTGACGCCCGGCCGCACGAGCGCAGCCGGCACGTCATCCAGTGCCTCGGCGGCGCATGTGCCCCGATGCGCCGTCCTTCCCACGTTTGCGTGCCTTCCGGCCGCGGCGGAGGACCGAGGGTTTGATTAGGAGTTACCGTGCCCAGCCAATCGCATCCGCCGCTGACGCGCCGCATGTTTCTTTTATCGTCCGGCACCGCGGTCAGCGTGTTGGCGCTACCGAAGATTATGCTGGGCGCGGCGCCGGTAAAGCCAGCAGTGGTGGCGCTCGCCTTCGACGGTGACGCTGTGCTCGCCGCGGGTTCAGATCTGATCCGCAGCGATGACGGCGGAAGCTCGTGGACGGCGCTGCCGATCCCTGCCGCCGTCCTGGCTCTCGCAACGCACCGCGAGCAGCGCGGCCGCATCCTGGCCAGTCTCGCCTCCGGTGGCATCGCCCTGTCTGAAGATGGTGGACGCACCTGGGAAGGCCGTTCCCGCGGGCTCGCCGCGGGCAAAATTGACGCTGTGGCTCTCGCGGCGGGACGGCCCGATATGGCTTACGCCGCGGTCCGAGGCGACGGACTTTGGAAGAGTGAGGATGCTGGCCAAAGCTGGAGCCTCGCCATGGATCGCCCCTGGCTCAATGACGCCGAACGCGACCTTCTGGCGCTCGTCTCGGTCGATCTCGCCACGGGCATGGGTGGAATCTGGATCTATGCCGGCACCCCAGTGGGCCTGATCCGCGTTCCCGACTGCTTCTGCCGCTGGCAGGACGTCCAGCCGGGCAACGCGATGGACGCTCTGGTTTCCGGCGATGCTCCGCCATCGCAGGCGCCGCTTCCGGGGGGCGAGCCGATCCATGCGCTGGCGAGCGCGCCTTCCGCGCCCGAAACGGTTTACGCCGCGCTGCCGTCCGGCGTCTGGACCTCCCGCGACGGTGGCGTCGTCTGGTCTCAGCTTGCCGATCGGTTTGCCTCCGCAGTGGCGGTGCACCCAGCCAATGCTGACCACATCGTTGCCGCGCTGGATGGAGGCCTGATGCAGAGCCACAACGGCGGCGCCACTTGGTCCGCGCTCGCCGCCATCTAAGGGAATTCACCATGAAGAACGCTTTTGCATTTGTCTCAATCGCAGCTGTCGCGGTCGCTGGCGGTATCGCCTTCGCCACGCTGTCCTCGGCGCAGGATACGGGCCGGACGGTCACCAGCGACACGGCCGGCGCGGAACAGACCGTGCCCACCAAGAAGATCACGATCTGGCGCGACCCGAGCTGCGGCTGCTGTGACGCCTATGCCAAGTACCTCGAAGGGAACGGCTATCAGGTGACGCGCATCGACGACCCGAGCTTTGATCGGCGCTCCGTCGAAGTCGGGGTGCCGGAGCAGGGACTCGGCTGCCACCTAGCCGAGATCGACGGCTACTATGTCAGCGGCTTGGTCCCCGCCGAGATCATCGAGCGGCTGGTGACCGAGCGTCCGAAAATCGGCGGCATCACGCTCCCCGGCATGCCGGCAAACGCCCCCGGCATGGCGTCTAAGAAGACCGGCATGTTGAAGACCTACGCCTTCGGCGAGGGCGGGGTCACCGTCTATTCCAATGAGTGAGTGCATGATGGGAATGATGGACGGACCCATGATGGGCCTCATGATGGCGGGCGGCGGTCTTGTTCTGCTGCTTGTCCTCGCGGTCCTGGTGCTCAGCCTTGTTGCGCTGGTGAAGTACCTGCGGCGGCCGAAATGAAGCGCAGAGCAGTAGCCCTCGTCGGTGCCACTGCTGCGGGCTTGGTAGCCATCGCCGCGCTTGCACAACAACGAGGTGGCGAGACGCGCGTCGAAGGGCTCACCGTCCTCGGCAAGCCCGTGACAGCGGACGAAATCGCCCTTGGACAGAAATTCTATGCGGCAAACTGCGCGTCGTGCCACGGCGCCAAGCTCGAGGGTCAACCCGACTGGAAGCGCCGGCTCGACAGCGGCCGCATGCCGGCTCCGCCGCATGACGAAACCGGGCACACCTGGCACCACGCGGACCGGCAGCTCTTCACTATCACGAAGCTCGGGGTCGGCGGCGTCGTGCCAGGCTACGAGAGCGACATGCCCGCCTTTGAGGGCGTGCTGACGGACGGGGAAATTCGGGCGGTGCTCGCTTTCATCAAGAGCACATGGCCCGACCGCCAGCGTGCCTTACAGATGAACGTCACCGCAAAGGACGAGGGCGGATCATGAGTGCGGATGTCGAGCGAGAGCCTTGGCGCCGAGGGAGCCGGCTGGTTCTGCTTTTGCCGCTAGCGGTGTTCGGCCTGCTAGGTGCAGCCTTCTACTGGGGCCTCTGGAACAACGACGACCGATTACCCTCGACCCTGATCGATAAAGCGGTCCCGGAGTTCGCGCTCGCACCCATCGAAGGGCGGCAGGACGGCCTGTCCTCGGCAGACCTGCAGGGCCAGGTTTCCCTCGTTAATGTGTGGGCATCGTGGTGCGTCCCCTGCCGCATGGAGAACCCGCTTCTCGTGGAGTTGGCCGAAGCAGGCATCCTCCCAATCTACGGGATCAACTACAAGGACGCGCCCGAAGAAGCGCTGGCTTTCCTTAACGAGCTCGGCGACCCCTTCACTCGCATCGGAGTGGATAGATCGGGACGCGTCGCCATCGACTGGGGCGTCTACGGTTTGCCGGAGACGTTCGTGATCGATGCCGAAGGACGCATCGCCTACAAGCACGTCGGCCCCTTCGACCGGCGCGCGCTTGAGGAGGACATTCTGCCGGTCGTGCGCCGGTTGCAAGCGGAGCGCAGCTCATGAGGCGCCGCGACCTCCTTGCTGGCGTCCTTGCGCCCGCGGCGACCCCGGCTGTGGCCCGGGCGGCAACACCCCTGCACGGGGAGCTGTGCGATGTCCTGTCGCCGCCCTTCCTTGACGGGAATGGGCGGGGCCTGACGCTTGCGGATTTACGGGGGCAAGTCGCGCTCGCGAACATCTGGGCCATCTACTGCGCGCCATATCGCGAGGAGATGCCGACGACGATCTTGATCGACCGCGCACGGCGCGAGCGCGGGAGCCTTACCGGCCCCGCCGAACGGCACAGTCCTGAAACCGTCGCCCAAATCCGGCCGCTCATCAACGAATGGAGCCAGTAGACCATGTCGAAGACGACCACCATGTCCGCAAAACCCTGGGCCATCCCGCTGCGACTGCCTCTGGGCCGCCGAGGCCTGATGCTTGCCGCGATGGTGCTGATCGGCGCAGGTCTCGCCCTCAACTGGGGCTGGCTCACTGCCGTGGGTGCGGCGCCGCTAATTCTGAGCCTCGCCCCTTGCGCCGTCATGTGCGGGCTGGGGCTCTGCATGATGGGCGGCTCGAAATCTTGCGCGAGCAAGAGCAATCCGGCCGGAGAGCCGGACCCGACGAGGAAATAGCCAAACACCTTAAGGAGAAGATGATGAACACCACACGTAAGCTCGGCTTCGCTGCAACCGCTCTGGCGGTGCTCCTGACCACGGCCGCCCTTGCGCAGGAGGCCGGGGGCCAGATGTCCGGTCAGATGGTGCAGAACCAGGACGCCATGCCCGGCAGCATGATGGGCGGGGGCATGTCCGGGATGCAGGGCATGATGCCGATGATGCAGCAGATGGGACCGATGATGGAGACCTGCACCGAGATGATGCAGGCCATGACGGACCAGATGCAGGCGCCCAAAGCCGAGCCGCAGGAGGGCTGAGCCGTCACCCGCCCGGGCCGCGGCCCGGGCGGGCAACGGCCTGAGTTGGAACAATGACCGAAAACATCAGAACGCGCCGTCTACGGCGCACCCGGCTCGCGGTCTGGGGCGGCGCGGTGGTTCTCCTGCTTTCGGCAGGCGGCGCGCTGACGTTGCGCGCGTACATGGCGCCACAAGTACCCCAGGCGACCTCTTTCGGAGAAGCGGACATCCGCTCGGAGTTTTCACTGACGGATCATACCGGCCGTGCCGTGACGGAGGCTGATTTCGCCGGGAGATGGCAGCTCGTCTTCTTCGGCTTTACCCATTGTCCTGACATTTGCCCGACGACGTTGGCCTACATGGCAAGCGTGCTCGATCTGCTGGGCCCTCAAGCAGACCGCGTGGTGCCGCTCTTCATTACCGTCGATCCGGCGCGCGACACCGTCCCGGTGATGGCGGAATACGTCTCCACCTTCCATCCCCGCCTCGTCGGTTTGACCGGCACCGAGGCGCAGGTGGCCGACGCAGCGCAAAGCTTCCGGACCTGGTACGAGCGGGTCGAGGAGAAAACCGCGCCTGGCAATTACATGATGGCGCATGCCGGCCACATCTATCTGATGGATCCTGACGGGCGGTTGGAAGCTGTCTTCCGGGAACGCGACCAGCCGCCCGAGGCCGTCGCCGAGGAAGTCCTCATGCAGGTCGAAAAGGAAGAACAGCAGAAATGAAGTTGCTCGCTGCCTCCCTACTCACCTTAGCCATGCCGATGGTCGCGCAGGCTGAGATCCTTGTCACCGATCCTTGGGCCCGCGCCAGCATTCTCGCCTCCCGACTAGGCGCCGCCTACCTCACCCTGACCAGCAGTGAGGCCGATCGTTTGCTCCAAGTGACGAGTCCGGCAGCCGGACACGTGATGCTCCACGGGGTCGAGACCAATGCTGCGGGCGTAAGCCGCATGGTGAACATCCAAGGCCTGGACATTTCTCCCGGCACACCAGTGACGCTCGCCCCAGGCAACTCGCACCTGATGCTGATGGACCTATCGCGGAAACTCGAGGAGGGCGAGACCTTCCTCTTGACGCTGGTCTTCGAGGTCGCGGGCAAGCTGACGGTGGCGGTCCCGGTCCTCGGCCCCGGCGCGATGGGTCCCACAGAGGAACGGCCGTGAGATCAGTAGTCTTCCTCACGGCAGTGCTTCTTGCGGGCCGGGCCCTGGCTAACCATCCAGAAGACCGGCTCGACGAAGTCATGGCGGAGAAGGAGCCCGCTTTCGAGGCGACGGATGTCCGGCGTCCGCCGGATCTCGACGTCGTCGATGGTTCCGGCGAACCGTTCGATCTTGGCCGTCTCTCGGATCAGGTCGTGGTCCTGAGCTTCGCACCCGAAGGCTGCGGAGCGCCCTCCTGCGTTGCGCAGCAGGCGCTACTTGCTCGGGTCCGGGAGGCGGTGAACATCACACCGATGCGCGATTTGGTTACGTTCGTTGTGGTTGCCGAGGCCGGCGACGGCGGGGAGAACTCCACCGCGTCAAACATCATCACCGTCGAACCGTCCAAGGGCGCCACAGCCGCTTCCTTGGCCGCACGCTTTGCCGACCTTTCCTCGCGCGAAGGGATCAGCCCGAAGGCCCATGTGCTCGACCGCGGCGGGCGTCACGCCGGCATCTTCCACGGTGAGGAGTTCGGTTATGTGAGCATGGTCCTCTACATCAATGGCTTGAGCAACGCGCGCCCGCCTGAGCCGGGTCTTCTGGATCGTGTCTTGGGGCTGATCAGATGACGAGCGTGGCCATTCACGGAGCATCCGCACCAGAGTGGCTCCGGGTTCTCCGGAGATACATGCTGTTCTCGGCCGTCTTACATCTGATCTGGGAGATCGGCCACATCCCCCTCTACACCATCTGGCTGGAGGGAACCTGGGGCGACATTGCTTTCGCGATCGTGCATTGCACGGGAGGTGACATTCTCATCGCTATGAGCACGATGCTCTTGTCGCTCTTCCTGGTTGGGAATGCGGCGTGGCCTTTCGAACGGGTACGTCGGGTCCTGATCATGGCTGTGGCGTTCGGGGTTGCCTACACGGTCTTCAGTGAATGGCTGAACATCGTCGTTCGAGCGGCGTGGGCCTATCGGGACATCATGCCGGTCGTTCCGATCGTCGATACGGGTCTCACGCCGCTGCTGCAATGGGTGATCGTTCCCACTGTCGCCTACCTTGCGGCCCTGCGGCTCCCGCGAGGCGCTCTTGGAGTGCGGCCGGGCGCATGATGGTCGAGATCTCCCTCCTCGGAGTTTTAGCAACACTGCTGGCCGGCACGATTTCGTTCGTGTCCCCTTGCGTCCTGCCGCTGGTGCCGGGCTACGTTTCCTACATTGCGGGACGTACGGTGTCCGGCGGAGCGGCGCCGTCGCGAGCAAATGCAGTCTGGCTGAGCTTCTGCTTCGTCCTGGGTTTCTCGACCATCTTTCTCATCCTCGGCGCCTCGGCGACGGCCTTGGGGCAGGCGCTCCTCCGTTGGCGCTATGAGCTCAACCTCGTCGGCGGCGCCATTGTGAGCGTGTTCGGATTGTTCATGATCGGAGCGGCTCGTTTCTCCGCTATGGAGCGCGAGTTGCGGTTTCACCCCGATCTGCCAGGCGGACAGCCGGTCGCGTCCTATATTCTCGGGCTTGCCTTCGGCTTCGGTTGGACGCCCTGCATTGGTCCGATCCTTGGCGCCATCCTTACCGCCAGCGCCACGAGCGCAACGGTTGAAGAGGGCATCACCCTTTTGGCGGTCTACTCGGCTGGTCTCGGGGTTCCATTTCTGGTCGTGGCCGCGTTTACGGACAGCATCGCGGGAAAGCTGCGGGTCATCGGCCGAATCGGACGCCGCCTCCATCAGGTCGCTGGCGGAATAATGGTTCTGATGGGCCTCGCGATGGCGACCGGACGGCTTAGCGCCCTGTCCTACTGGCTGCTCGACGCCTTCCCGGCTCTAGGACGCATCGGGTGAATCGATGCGCCCGATAGCGTTATGCGCAACGAGACCGCATTCGCGTGCAGAAGAGGTTGAACCTGATCGAGCCTAGAGCTCGTCTTGACTTGTTGAGACGTAATCCCTAATATCATATCGTGAATCGTAATGTGCCGCATAGCGCGTGGCTCGCCGCGCTGCGAATGATGGGGCTGCTTTTCCTGATCGGAATCGCGGCTTTTGTGGCGTTTCCGGGTTCAGCGGCTGCGGCTACGCCGGATTCAGCTCTTCCCTGCCATGAGGCGACCGCCACAACGATGGACCATCACGGTGGCGCCATCGATCACGCGCATCAGGGTTCAAAAGCGCATCAGTCAGGTTCATGCTGCAGCATCGCGTCGTGCCATGCTGCGATGGAGACCATTCTTCCTGACCTCTATGCGCCAATCCCGGTGGCCGGTCGTATCGCTGGCGGGATGTCATGGATCTGGCAGGACGCGCGGTTCCGACTGGAGCGACCCCCCCGCCTCTCGATCTGAGTTGACCGCCGTACCGCGGCGGTCATGGGCCCTAGCCGGCCCGGACCAGCAAGCACTCCCATCGCTGATGCTGTGAGCGGATCCAAGAAGATCCGTCGCCCAGCCCATGGCGTGCTGCTCTGTCCTGTCGTTCACCATCCTGCTCAGGAAGAGGTACAACCATGCCTACCGCATCCATGCGCGCGTCCTTTGTGACCGCCACCCTTCTCGCCAGCGCTTTCGGCTTCACCACCCTCCCGGCCCAGGCCAGTCCCGGTCACGGCGAAAGCATCGGCGCCCCCGCCAAATCCAACCCCGCCACGCGCACGATCAATGTCGAGCTCGGCGACACGTTCTTCAAACCGACCGCGATCAAGGTACGCGCCGGCGAGACCATCCGCTTCGTGCTGACCAACAGCGGCGAGTTGCTGCACGAGTTCAACATCGGAACCGCCGTCACACACGCCGAGCATCAGAAGGAGATGATGGCGATGATGGAGGCGGGCATGCTGACCGCGACCGATATCGTCACCGATCACGCCAACATGGGCCATGGCGGCGGTGCCCATGGCGCGATGATGAAGCACGACGATCCCAACAGCGTGCTGCTGCGTCCGGGTGAGACCAAGGAGCTGATCTGGCGGTTCGCCGGCGGCATGACCCTGGAGTTCGCCTGCAATGTGCCCGGCCACTATGAGGCGGGCATGGTTGGCGAACTGAAGGTGCTGTGATGACCAGTTTGATCAGCCGCCGCGCTTTCCTTGCAGGAAGCGCGGCAGTGGGGGCGGCGGCGATGTTCGCCCCCCTATTCCCCGCCTGGGCCCGCAGCGGTACCCGTGGCATCGCTCCGGATATCTCGACGCTTTTCGGGGACAGGATCGCCCTGCGGATCGGTCGCAGTCCGTTCAGCGTCGGTGGCCGGACCGGCGAAGCGATCACCGTCAACGGCACGCTACCGGCGCCGCTGTTGCGCCTGCAGGAAGGGCGTACGGTCCGCCTCGACGTCACCAATACCCTGGACGAAGACAGCTCGATCCACTGGCATGGGCTGCTCCTGCCCTTCCAGATGGACGGGGTGCCGGGCATCAGCTTCCCCGGCATCCGGCCAGGTGAAACCTATCATTACGAGTTCCCGGTCAAGCAGGCGGGCACCTTCTGGTACCACAGCCATTCCGGTCTGCAGGAACAGCTCGGTCATTACGGGCCGATCATCATCGACCCAGCAACCCCCGATCCGGTGGCTTACGACCGGGAGCACGTGCTCGTGCTCTCGGACTGGAGCTTCATGCATCCGCACGCGATCATGACGACGCTGAAGCAGCAGGCCGGCTACTTCAACCGCCAGAACCTGACGCTGGCGGGTTTGTTCGAGCAGGATAACCCCGAACAGCAGATGGGGCTCAAAGGTCGCTCCATGTGGGCCGGGATGCGGATGGATCCGACCGATATCGCCGATATCACCGGCGCCACCTACACCTACCTGATCAACGGCCATGGACCCGAAGAGAACTGGACCGGGCTATTCCGGCCAGGCGAGCGGGTCCGGCTGCGCGTCATCAACGCCTCCGCCATGTCGATCTTCCATGTGCGCATCCCGGGCCTGCGCATGACCGTGGTCAATGCCGACGGAGAGAATGTCCGGCCGGTGACCGTCGAGGAGTTCCAGATCTCCGTCGCGGAAACCTATGACGTGATTGTGGAACCGACCGAGGATCGCGCCTTCACGATCGTCGCGGAATCGGTCGATCGGTCCGGCATGGCCCGTGGTACCCTGGCGCCGCGAATGGGCATGGCGGCCACCGTCCCGTCTTTGCGGCAACGTCCGACCCTCGGTATGGAGGATATGGGCATGGCCGGTATGGGGACCAGCATGGCCGGTATGGACCATGGGGCGATGGCCGGCATGGATCACGGCAGCATGAGCATGCGTGATCCCGCCAATGCCCCGCCCGACATGAAGGTCGGCGTCGGTGTCGACATGGTGGCGGCGATGCCGCAGGACCGAACTGGCCATCCCGGCCTCGGCCTGGAGAATGTCGGGCACCGCGTGCTGACCTATCGCGATCTGGTGGCACTCACCCCTAACCGCGACAGACGCCCGCCCTCTCGCGAGATGGAGATCCATCTCACCGGCAACATGGAACGTTTCATGTGGTCGTTCGATGGCCGCAAGTTCAGCGAGGTGGTCGAGCCGATCCGCTTTGCGCGCAACGAGCGTGTGCGCGTGACCCTGGTCAACGACACCATGATGCAGCACCCGATCCATCTGCACGGGCATTTCTTCGAACTGGTCAACGGCCATCCCGGCAGCCACCCCCTGAAGCACACCGTCAACGTGCTGCCGGGCAGCAAGGTGACCTTCGACCTGACGGCCGACGCCCCGGGCGACTGGGCGTTTCACTGCCATCTGCTGTTCCACATGCATGCCGGCATGTTCAACGTCGTGACCGTGCGGCCGCTCGATGGAGGCCCGGCATGACGATGGGTCGTTTCCTCACCCGCCTCGCGACCGCATGCGCGCTGCTCGGTGCTGCCCCTGCCTATGCGCAGCACAGCGGCCACAGCATGCCGATGACGGCACCGCCGCCGGCCTCCGGTATGGACACCATGCGATCGACAGGAATGGGTGCAGCGAACCCCCATGCTGGCCATGGAGCCGCACCGGCGCAGGTACCGGCAGCGCCCGCGCCAGCCGATCCGCATGCGGGGCATCAGGCGATGCCGATGATGTCGGGACAATCGATGCCGCATACCGGCCACACCCCGCCGGCCACCCAGGCGGATCCGCATGCAGCTCATGCAATGGGGAGCGGAACACCGATGTCCGGCATGCAGGCCGGCCATGCGATGAGCGATCCGTCTCCCTCCGTGCCGGAAGCACCGCCGCCGGCGGCCGCCACGTCGGGGCCGCGTCATGCGGCGGATACGGTCTTCGATCCCCAGACCATGGCGGGTGCGCGCGAGACATTGCGTACCGAACAGGGCGGCCTCACCGCCTACAAGATCATGGCCGACCGGCTCGAGTACCGGGCTCGGGACGGGCGAGACGGCTATCTGTGGGACGGTCAGGGCTGGTATGGCGGCGATATCGACAAGCTCTGGATCAAGACCGAGGGCGAAGGCACGGTCGGGAGCAAGCTCGAGGATGCCGAGATCCAGGCGCTCTGGAGCCGGGCGATCACACCATGGTTCGACTTTCAGGCGGGTGGACGACAGGACTACCGGCCTGATGGTCCAGACCGGTCCTACCTGGTGCTCGGCCTGCAGGGCCTTGCGCCCTACTTTTTCGAGCTCGATACCGCGGCCTTCGTCTCGCAAAAGGGTGACGTCACCGCCCGCATCGAGGCCGAGTATGACCAGCTCATCACCCAGAAGCTGATCCTGCAGCCCCGTGCCGAAATCGAACTGGCCGCCCAGGACGTGCCGGAGCTCGGCATCGGAGCGGGCCTGTCCACCTTCGAGGCAGGATTGCGCCTGCGCTACGAGTTCGTACCCGACTTCGCGCCGTATATTGGCGTCGAATACGAGCGCAAGGTCGGCAAAACCGGCCGCTACGCCCGTGACGAGGGCGAGGACGCGGGGAGCACGTCGTTCCTCGTCGGCTTGCGCATGTGGTTCTGACCTCCCATCCCCGGCGGACAACCTCCGCCGGGGACCGCTACGCCCGAGATCCTACGGAGTCCGAAATATGCGCATCCTTGCTTTCCTGTTCGCCTGGCTGATGACGGCGCCGGCCGCTTTTGCGGCGACCCAGGCCACCCTCTACCGCAGCCCCGACTGCGGCTGTTGCCTCGATTATGCACGCTACCTAAAGGCGGAAGGGTTTGCCGTGGAGGTCGTCGCCACGGACGATCTCGCTGATCTCAAAGCGCGTCATGGCGTCCCGGACGACCTGCAAGCCTGCCACACCACCCTGATCGGCAACTATGTCGTGGAAGGCCATGTGCCGGCCACGGCGTTGCGGCGGCTTCTCGCTGAAAAGCCGACGATTGCCGGGATCGCACTGCCGGGTATGCCTGCCGGCTCCCCCGGCATGGGCGGTAGCAAGACCGGGCCGTTCAGCATCTACGAATTGAACCGTCCCGCAGCACTCTTCAGCCAGGAATGACGGCATGATGCATGACAGCATGATGGGCGGCGGCATGATGTGGGGTATGGGCTTCGTCGGCCTTCTCCTCATCCTCCTGCTCGTTTTGGCCATAGCAGCACTGGCGAGGTATCTGTGGCGAGGCCGCCGCGATTGATCCGCCGCTATGCTCTCGCCGGCGCCGTCCTGGTCGCTGCCACGTTGGGAATCGGACTTCGTGGGTGGGGCGCCCCCGGCCCCGCGATCGACGCGGCCGACCGGCAATTAGTGGCACGCGGCCTGCCCCTCTACCGGGAGCACTGCGCCAGTTGCCATGGCGCCGACCTGCAAGGGGAGCCGGACTGGCGTACCCGCAAAGCCAATGGGCGCCTACCCGCACCGCCGCACGATGCATCGGGCCATACCTGGCATCACAGCGATGCCCAGCTCATCGAGATGACCCGAAAAGGTCCCGGTGAAATCGTTCCGGGCTATCAAAGCGATATGCCGGGGTTCGCGACAGTCCTGAACGATTCGGAGATCATTGCCATTCTGGCCTATGTAAAAAGCACATGGTCAATCGCCATCCGTGCGAAACAGGATGTGCGGAATGAGAAACAATAAACTTAAAATAGCGAACATATAGGCATTTACATGTACGTGTTAATGCTGTCAGGACAATGCTATCCGCAGGAGTATTTATGAAATCGTATGCCTGCTTCGGCGTGATGATCGCCACGTCTACACTCGTCATGTTCGGGCTGATGTACCTGAATACCTACGCACTGGATCACATCTTTTTCAGTGAAACGCGCGCCTATATGGCACTCGTCATGGGTGCCACCATGGCCTGCATCATGCTTTTGTTCATGCTCGGCATGTACCCAAAAAGGGGTATCAACACCGCTATTATCATCGCGAGTGTCGTGGTCTTTGCCGGAGCGTTGTATCTCGTACGTAGCCAGGAGACGGTTGAGGACGTTTCCTGGATGAAGGCCATGATCCCGCATCATTCGATCGCCATTCTGACCAGCGAACGCGCGCATATCGCCGATCCACGCGTGCGCAAACTCGCCGACCAGATCATCGAGGCTCAACGCTCGGAGATCGCAGAGATGAAGGCGCTTATCCAGGACCTGGAGCGCAAATAGATCGGCCGATGCCGATCCGCAAAGAGCATGCTGGAGAGCTCGCCGCAGCAGAAGGCCGGCCTGCGCACTGGGCAAGCCGGCCTGGCTGGGCGCTTCTATTGCTTCTTCTTGCCCAACTCGGGCACTGCCGCCACCGGTCGCGCTGCCCTCGACAGCAGCGGATCCGGTGCGCGCAGGGTCGGACCCGGTGGACGGTTGTCTTCATCGGCACCGGATCCGATGCGTTGGACTTGCCGCTCGGCGAGCGGGCCGCACTGCCGCCACCAGTGGCACTGCCTTCGACCGCTGCAGACCCGGTGCCCGGCACGACCTCCGTTACCGTCAACCCAGCCGGGATGGGTGATCCGATATGTGTTTCGGCGTGCAAGTTTGGCTCTGACGCGCATTTCGTGCAGGGCTACTACACTTGGTAGGCATCCATGATCGGAGTGCTTGCCATGGGGTATGGACGGTTCCAGTCGCTCTCGCCGGGCGGTCTCGTGATCGACAACATGGAGATCGGATCCGAGCGGATCCTGATCGACGCTCGCTGCCGGGCTGCCGTCCCGATGTGCCCTGCCTGCGGACAGAAATCCGACCGGGTACACAGCCGTTATCGGCGTCGCCTGCTGGATCTGCCTTCCCATGGGAGGATCGTCCAGCTGCGCATCGCGGTTCGGCGATTCCGATGCAGCCGGGCGGATTGCCCTCGCCAGACCTTCAACGAGCAGCTGGGGGAAGAGGTCGCCGGTAGGTCCGCTCGCCGGACGTCGCGGCTCGAAGTCATCGTCCGGCATCTCGGCATCGCCCTGGGTGGACCTCCCACTGCCAACTTGGCGCGCCGATTGATGCTCCCGGTCAGCAAGGACACGCTGCTGCGCGTCGTCCGTCGGCACGCGGTCAGCAACACGCAGCCTCTCCGTGTCGTGGGAATCGACGATTGGGCCTGGAAGCGGGGGCAACGCTACGGGACCATTGTCTGCGACCTCGAGCGGCGGTGCATCGTGGATCTTCTGCCGGATCGCGAGACCGGCACCGTCGAAGCCTGGCTGGCGCAGCACCCCGAGATCGCTGTCATCTCACGCGATCGCGGCGGCGGCTATGGCCCGGCAGCGGCTAGGGCCGCACCGCAGGCGACGCAGGTCGCGGACCGCTGGCATCTGATGGAGAACGCCAGCGCCGCGTTTCTCGAAGCGGTGCAGCGATCGATGCGCTCCATTCGTCAGGCGCGCCGCCGCACGCAAGATCCCATCCGCCCGGATGATCAATCATCTGATGACACCAGGCGCGATCACCTCGCCCGGCCCGACGCGATCATCGTAGCCGCGGTCGAGAACGCCGTACCGAGACTGGCGGCCGCCCGCGATCTGACGGAGCGCTTCCACGAGATGCTGCGGGCCCGCGCTCCGGATGACCTTCCCTCGTGGATCCAAGACGCCGCCGGCAGCCTGCTCGGTTCGTTCGGGAAAGGCATCGCCGCCGATCGAACCGCCGTCGGCGCGGCCCTGACCGAGTCTTGGTCGAACGCTCAAACCGAAGGGCAGATCACCAGGCTGAAGCTCGTGAAGCGCCAGATGTACGGCCGCGCAAAGCTCGATCTGCTCCGAGCCCGCCTCCTCGCTCCAGCTTACTGAACCCAGGTGCACGAAAAGTGAGTCAGAGCCAGCTTTGAACGCCGTTTGACAATCCGATACGCGCGCCTGAAGCCATGATGCTGATCCCCTTGGTGAATCAGCGCCACTTAGCCACCAAACTGCATCGAAAAAAGAGACAGAGCCCGTGTTCGACCCCGGCATCAACCTGCTTGCCTTCCTCTTCTTCGCCGCCATCGGCGTCCTGTTCGGCATTATTCCCCCCGTCGCTTCGGCGCGGGCGTCTCAACGGGCGCGCATCCTCCGCGCGGGCTTCCCCGGTCCATGCATGAAGCCCTGCATCTCCTCCATCGTCAGGCTACCGTCGTCATCGCCATCGGCGGCGTTGAAAATGCGTTCATGCGCCGCCTGAAACTCCTG
Source organism: Constrictibacter sp. MBR-5 (assembly GCF_040549485.1). Lineage (NCBI taxonomy): Bacteria > Pseudomonadati > Pseudomonadota > Alphaproteobacteria > Rhodospirillales > Allostellaceae > Constrictibacter > Constrictibacter sp. MBR-5. The sequence continues at coordinate 36,359 of NZ_JBEPTK010000021.1, read as the reverse complement.
CGGTGAGAGCGCTCCGTCGCCGTCCGCGTCCATCAGGGCGAACATGAGACGCATCATGTTCGGGCCGCGCATGCCTCCATCTTCGGAACCCATCCCCGCGCCGGAGCCACGGCCGGCCATCATGCCAGGCATTCCGCCCTGGTCGCCCATCATCCCCATCATGCCGCCCTGGCCCATGCCTTGACCCATCGTGCCTTGACCCATCATGCCTTGGCCCATCATGGGGCAGCCCTGACCCATCGCGCCGCCCTGGCCCATGCCGCCTTGGCACATCCCGGCACTGCCCATCCTCTGACCACGCGCATTTCCTGCGGCAACGCCCAGCTTGTCGAGAGTCGCCTGGTCCGGCTCGCCGGTGACGGGGAGGTGGTGCTGCGACTGATACTTTCGGATAGCGGCTCGCGTCTCCTCGTCCAGAACGCCGTCGGCCGTCACGGTCATGCCCTGCTCGCTCAGTGCTTCCTGCAGCGCCTTCACTCTCGAACCGGGAATCGCTGCCGGCGACGCGGGAGCCGGGGCGACCGTAGGCGCTGAGGTCTGGGCGTTGGCGGTCGTCGCCGCGCCTACCATTGAGGCAGTCAGGGCCAGCGCAGTAGCGCCGAGCATCATGTTCCTTAGCATCGTGTGCATGGCGTCACTCCTTAAGGCTGTGGGAGATCGCGCCGGCACCTGACGCCGGGGCATCCCGGGCGGGTCTCCGGCGGCAGTCGTTCCAGGACTGGCTTGGGCGGGCATGAGCCGTCACCCGCATCTTCGTTCGGGTCCCGACTGGTCCGGCGGGCGATAGCGCCAGGCAGCGGTTGGACCCGTCACTCGCGATAACTCCATAGCGCAGTCGAAGTTCCGGTTCCTCGATCTTAAGACTGCTCATCGGGCGGCTCCTGTTCGCGCTGTTCGTCGGGCGACGTCGGTGGCATGCCGGGCCTGCGGTATTGTGATTCGGTATGGCGCTCGCATTACCGAAGGGAGAGCGTCCGGGTCGTATCCCTAGGAGTGGTGTAGGAGTGCCGGTCCTCGGCAGGGTCCGAGGGTAATCAGGCGGCCACGGCGGACAACCTGAGGACGGGATCATCGCTCAGTGCTGCAAGCGACTCCAGGCTCATGTATCGGCGGCTGGCCGCCCACTCGTCGTTCTGCTCCAGCATCAGGACCCCCACCAGGCGGACGACGGCGCGATCGTTGGGGAAGATGCCGATGACATCGGCTCGCCGCTTGATCTCGCCCTTCAAGCGCTCGAGCGGGTTGGTGGAGGCGATCTGTGGCCAGTGCTCGCGCGGGAACGTCATGTAGGCGAGCACGTCCTCACGGGCGCCGTCCAGGAGTCCGGCGAGCTTGGGGAAGCGCTCGCGCAGGGCGTCGGCCACCTGCCGCCACTGGGCGTGTGCGGCCTCGGCGCTGTCCTGGGCGAAGATCGTCTTCAGCATGGCGACCGCCGCCGGGCGCTGCTTCGCCGGCACGTGCGCGAGCGCGTTCCTCAGCCAGTGCACGCGGCACCGCTGGTGCGTGGCACTGAACACCTTCGCCGCCGCTGCCCGCAGCCACTTGTGGTCGTCGGCGACGACGAGCTTCACCCCGCGCAGGCCCCGGTCGGCCAGGGAGCGCAGGAACGCCTTCCGGAACGGCTCGGCTTCCGAGGCGCCCGTGGCGACGCCGAGCACCTCGCGGCGCCCATCCGTGTTCACGCCCACGGCGATTATCACGGCGAGCGACACGATCCGCCCGGCCTGGCGAACCTTCAGGTAGGTGGCGTCGATCCACAGATAGGGCCAGGCGCCCTCGATGGTTCGGGAAGGCGTTCACCCGCTCGTCGATCTCCTCGCAGAGCCGGCTGACCTGACTCTTCGACACGCCGGAGTCACCCATCGCCTTACGACGTCGTCGACGGCCCGCGTCGAGATCCCGTGCACGTATGCCTCCTGGATGACCGCCGTCAGGGCCTTCTCGGCGGTCCGTCGAGGCTCCAGGAACGAGGGAAGGTAGGAACCCTTCCTCAGCTTCGGGATCGCCAACTCGATCCGCCCGGCCCGCGTCTCCCAGGCGCGCTCGCGATAGCCATTCCGCTGCGTCAGGCGCTCGGCGCTGCGGGCGCCGGCCGGCGCTCCCGTCCTGGCCTCCACCTCCAGCTCCATCATGCGATCGGCCGCAAAGGCCAGAAGCTCGCGCACAAGGTCCGCATCCGCACCCTTCTCGATCAGCTCGATCAGGGCCATCCTGTCATCGGTCATCGTCGTCTCCTGCTCAAGGTTCAGCTTCGCAACCGAACCCTAGCCGAAGACCGGCGATGGCCACCTCAGTGGCAGCTCGCTCCTACACCACTCCCAGGGACACGACCCGGGAGGGTCACTCTCGCCGCCCCAACGATGGCAGGAGACTGCGAGCCGACCGCCAAGCGCAGCCGCTTCTCAGCATGGCCTAGGGCGCGAGTTAGCGCGGGCGGGTAATCGTCGGCCAGCAGTTCCTCGACCCAATCCAGGCCTTCTTCGACAGAGCGGATGAGCCCGACACCCTGCGGGGTTTCAACCTCCACTGGCGGGTCGAAATTCGTGGCGGTCAAAGAGGCTCCCTTTGTTACGGAGGATAATTCGAACGATCCGAGCACCATACCTCTCGCGCATACCACGAGAAACCGTTGTGCGGTAACGTCCCCTTCCCCTTCTCCTGGCGCCACAGGGGCGCGACCGGCCACGGGGGTCGACGGGCCGGAGCAGCGTGATCGCTTACCCTGAGCGGGTCGCAGGTAGTGACCGGCGAGAGATAAAGGGCGACGCGAGCCCATCGCCATATCGCGTGGGTAACATGCCGATCGAGCCCATGATCTTCGTCCTCAAGGACGATCCCGGCATGAGATCATCGATGGGGCTCTGCGAATGGCCGTCGATGATGCCGGTGAGTGTGTGGGGGATGTAGGCGACGGGATCGGCGCCGTTCAGCTTGCAGTTAGCGACGATGGAGGCGAGGAGCCCCAGTTCTCGGCCCCGACCTCATGACCGGCGAACAAGGCGGTCTTGCGGGTCAGGGCCACGGGCCGGATTTGGGCGCCCTGGGCTCGTATATTATCCTGATCTTCGCCGCGAGAACCCGCAGCTGAACGGCGAGATCATCTCAGGCCTCCCTTTCGGAATTGAAGGCCAGCAGACGCAGCGCATTGAGCGTGACGAGAACCGTGGCACCGGTATCGGCGAGGATCGCGATCCAGAGCCCGGTCACGCCCAGCACGGTCGTGATGAGGAACACCCCTTTGAGGCCGAGCGCGATCGCCACATTCTGGCGGATGTTCGCCATGGCCGCGCGGGAGAGCCGGATCGTTCCTGCGACATCCGTCACCCGGTTGCGCAAAAGCGCCGCGTCGGCGGTCTCGAGCGCCACATCGGTGCCCGATCCCATGGCGACCCCGACATGGGCCGAGGCCAGCGCAGGCGCATCGTTGATCCCGTCGCCCACCATCATAACGCGACCATGCACCACCATCTCGCGGATCGCGGCGACCTTGTCCTCTGGCATCAGTTCGGCGCGGTGTTCCATTCCGAGGGCCTGCGAGATCGCCGCAGCGGTACGGGCGTTGTCGCCGGTCAGCATTACCGCCCCAACGCCGAGCGCCTTCAGCTGACGCACTGCGTCGCCTGCGTCCGGGCGCGGCTCGTCCCGCAAGGCCAGAAGCCCGACCAGCCGATCCGCGCGGAATATCGCCACGACGGTCTTGCCCGCATCCTCGAGCGCGGCGGCCGTGCGGCGCGCGGCATCGTCGAAAACGCCGGACGCCTCGGCAAAGCGCGGCGAGCCGACCCAAGCAGGCACACCGCTGACCATCGCTTCGGCGCCCTTGCCGGGCAGTGCGCGGGCGCCGGATGCGGGCAGCGGTGCGACACCGTCGGACTCGGCGCGGGACAGGATCGCCTCGGCCAGCGGATGGCTGGAGCCCGCCTCGATCCCTGCGGCGAGTGACAGAACTTCGGCCTGCGATCCGCTGATTGGCACGATGTCGGTGATCCGGGGGCGCCCAAGGGTCAGCGTGCCGGTCTTGTCGAAGGCTACCTGCGTGGTTCGGGCCGCGGCTTCGATCACCGCACCGCCCTTCATCAAAAGCCCGCGCCGTGCTCCCGCGGACAATGCCGAGGCGATGGACGCCGGAACCGAGATGACCAGCGCGCAGGGACAGCCGATCAGCAAAAGCGCCAGCGCGCGGTACACCCACGTGTCCCAAGCTTGGGCGAATGCCAGCGGCGGCACGATGGCCACCATGAGAGCGAGGCCCACCACCGCAGGCATGTAGATGCGGCTGAACTGGTCGATGAACCGTTCGGTCGGGGCGCGGGCACTTTCCGCTTCCTCGACCAGACGGATTATGCGGGCAATCGTATTGTCCTCTGCCGCCTTCGTCACGCGCACGCGCAAGGCTGCTTCGGTGTTGATGGAGCCTGCAAACACCGGTTGGCCGGGTTCCTTCAGGTTGGGCACGCTTTCGCCCGTGACCGGGCTTTCGTCCACGCCCGAGACGCCCTCGATCACCTCGCCATCGGCGGGCACCCGGTCGCCCGGCCTCACCAGAACCGTCTGGCCGATCTTCAGGTTTTCAGCGGGCACCTCGCGCGTCTTGCTGGAAACCTCCAGAAGGGCCGTCTTGGGAACCAGCCGGGCCAGCGCCCTGATCCCGTCGCGAGCCTTGTCCGCCGCGACCCCTTCCAGTACTTCGCCCACTGCGAACAGGAATACCACCAGCGCTGCTTCCTCAGCGGCGCCGATGACCAGCGCGCCGCTGGCCGCGATGGTCATCAGCATCTCGATGGTGAAGGGCATGCCCGCGCGTGCCGCGTTTATGGCGCGAAGGGCAATCGGTGCGACACCGATCAGCGTGGCCAGGATGAAGGCCCAGTTCGCGATGCCGCCGGAGGCCAGAAGCTTCACAGCCCAGGCCGCGACCAGCAGGGCGCCGGTGCCAATCACCAGGCGGCCCTTACCGGTCTGATACCAGGAGGGGTCGCGTGCAGCCGGGCCGTCGGAATGACCCGAAGCGCCTTGCGGAGTTTCGGGTGCAAGGGCGGCATCGCCGGTGGCGCCGGCAGGAAATGTGCCATCGGGCAGAACGAAACCCTTCCGCGGGGCGGCACTCCCCTTGGAAGCAATGCCGAATCCCAGCTTCTTCACCGCCGTCTCGACGTGATCGCGTGACGTCTGATCTTCGTCCAGCGTAAGGCGTAGCCGCTCGGACATCAGCGCCACGTCGACATCGGTGACCCCAGGCAGGCGCTCGAGCGCGCGCCTGATCTTGCCGGCGCAGGATCCGCAGTCCATGCCGGTGACTGTCCATACACAGCTTGTCACATTGCGCGTCGTCATCGTGCTTTCCCGTCCCGCCAAACGTGGCGATTGTCTCCATCGAGTCGATAACCTAATGTCTCTAGCAACTATAGATTCAAGAGACATTTGATGCTGACCATCGGAAAACTGGGCGAAGCGGCGGGCGTCAAGGTTCCGACCATTCGCTATTACGAGCAGATCGGGCTTCTGCCGGAACCCGAACGCAGCGCCGGGAACCAGCGGCTCTACGGGGCAAAGGCGCTCGACCGACTGGCTTTCATCCGCCACGCGCGCGATCTCGGATTTCCGCTCGAGGCGATTCGCGACTTGCTCAGCCTCTCCGACAGACCCGACCAGTCCTGCGCCGCTGCCGACATCATCGCGACCGAACAGCTCGCCACGGTGAAGGCCCGTATCGCACGGCTGACAGCTCTGAAGGCGGAGCTGGAACGGATGATCGCGCAATGCGCCCAGGGCACGATCGCGGATTGCAGAGTGATCGAGGTGCTGAGCGACCATGCGCTGTGCGCCGACGACCATCGTGCCCAGACCGGTTCGGGGGCGGCCAAATGACCGCGATTCCGGCCTTTGCGGTCTACGCCGCCGCGGCGCTTGCCGAGATCGCCGGTTGCTTCGCCGTCTGGGCGTGGATGCGGCCCGGGGCCTCGGCGCTGTGGCTTCTGCCTTGCATCGTCTCGCTTGCGGCCTTTGCATGGGCGTTGACGCTCGCCCCGTCTGACTTTGCTGGTCGCGCCTTTGCGGCTTATGGCGGTGTCAATATCGCGGCCTCTCTGGTCTGGCTCTGGGCGATCGAAGGCCAACGGCCCGATACCTGGAACATGACCGGTACGGCCCTTTGTCTCGTCGGCGCCGGCATCATCCTGCTTGCGCCACGCGCCGCCTGAAAGGTTCACCTCATGCTGCGATTGCTCGCCAACCGCGCCTATCGCCACCTGTTCGCGGCGCAGGTCATCGCGCTCCTCGGCACCGGACTTGCGACAGTGGCGCTTGGCCTGTTGGCCTACGATCTGGCGGGGGCGGATGCGGGGCTGGTGCTGGGTACCGCTCTGGCGATCAAGATGGTGGCCTATGTCGTGCTGGCCCCGATCGCAGCGGCCTTTGCCGAACGTCTGCCGCGCCGCGGGATGCTGGTCGCGCTGGATCTGATCCGCGCTGGGGTCGCGCTCGCCTTGCCCTTCGTGACCGGGGTCTGGCAAGTCTATGTGTTGATCTTCCTGTTGCAGGCGGCGTCGGCTGGGTTCACGCCGACTTTCCAGGCCACCATCCCCGACATTCTGCCCGACGAGAAGGACTATACCCGGGCCTTGTCGCTGTCGCGCCTGGAGGCGCGTGACCCAACCTGGTGCGATGTTTCCCGGAAACATCGCACCAAGACGGCACTCAATACGGCGTGAGGTTCCGAATGATCGACCTGGAAGCACCGGATCCCAACTGGCCCGTGCCGGGTGCAGATGGTCTGGGGCGAGGCGGACGGCTGGATCCCGATCGATCGCGGCCGCGCCCTCGCCGCCGCCATTCCCGGCGCGCGCTTCCGGCCGAACCGGACGGCGGCCACCTGATCCCGGAGGCGCGCCCGAGGCCATCGTGCACGTGGTCGAGAACTTCGTGGCACGGCTGCACGCGGGCTGAGGGCGGGCATCACCGCCAGCGATTTGACGAAGGGGGTCGCCGATGAACACCACTGTCATCAGAGCGCTGACCGTCCTCTTCGGTGTGAATCTCGTCGCAACTCTCATCCACTATGCGGACAACGTCGCCCGTCTGAATGCCTATCCCGATCTACCGACCACCGCGCCGTGGCACATCCTAAGCTTCCTTGCTATCATGTTACTGTTCGGCATTGCTGGATTCTGGCTGTTTCTGAAAAATCACCCGATGCTCGCGGCATATTTTACGTACATTTATTGCGCCCTGAATTTCGTGGTACTGGGACACTACACCGCATCCCGGCTCAACGGTCCGGTTTCCGAGTATGGAATGGCGATTCATCTCGCCATCTTCGCGGAGGTACTGACGGCCCTCGCGCTCTTGCTCTATGTGGGTCGCCTGCACTGGCGATTGCGGCGACGGGGGCCGACGGAACGGTGACCTGTCGCCCCCGCCGGACGATCGTTCGGGTCAGATGACCTCCGGCGGAGCAAAGCTGGTAATCGGGGTCGTACTGGATCTCGATCTGCAGAGCAGCGTGTTCAATGGTGACGCGGTATTTGAGGCCGTCGGGGATTCGATCGTGGACGGCGTCGCCCGGATGGCCGTCGGGCATCACGGAAAAGGTGTGCTGTCAGCGCGTTTGACGTCGTGTTCAGAGACCAGATGTGGAGGTCGTGGGCCGACGGAACGCCCGCGTCGAACAGCAACCACGCCTCCACCGCGTCTCTCTCGACCAAAAACCCGACACAGCGTCCAGCCAAGCGACGATTTCAGTAGCCGTAACGCTACACGCGATGACGAGGCTGATCCCCATGGGGTCAAGCCAGAGCCACCCGGTGGCCATCATTCCGCCAGGCGCGAGCACGACGCCCGCCGACACCGCGGCGTCGGCGGGCATATGGAAAACGCACCATCGGGATTCAGATCGTGCTTGCGCTCCTTCTTAAGAGCAGAGCCGTGCCGGTCTCGATCTACAATGCCGGGCGCGGCGGAAATCTGCCTCTGCAGGTGCGCCACCTCGAGCACCGGGGGTAGTGTCCGGCTGCGTCTCGGTCAGGTTCTTCGTCTGGTCGAGATCCTGCAACCGCATCATCGGCGTGACGATGGGGCCTTCGGGCTGGGAACGACGTGGCGGGAGCTATGGCCGAAGCTGGGTGATGACGGTTTGAGGAAGGCGGCGTATCGAGGCGGGTAACCAGCCTGCCAGAACCTCCCGAAGGAGCGATACGCCATGACGACGGATAGCACTGTTGTCGCTTTTCAGCACCCCGACGATGTCGACGATCCCCTGACATCCATTCTGCGTGACGGTGCCCGCCGTCTGCTGGCGCAGGCGGTCGAGGCGGAAGCAGAGGCATTTCTGGCCGCGATGAGGGACGAGCGGCTTGCCGATGGCCGGGCTCGTGTCGTGCGGCACGGCCATGGGCCGGAACGGATGATCCAGACCGGGATCGGTCCGGTGCCGGTAAAACGGGCGAAGCTGCGCGACCGCGGCGCGGTGGATGGAGAGCGGATCACCTTTACCTCGGCGATCCTGCCGAAGTGGGCGCGGCGCACGCGGAGCCTGGAGGCTCTTCTGCCGGTTCTCTATCTGCGCGGCGTGTCGACGGGCGACTTTCAGGAAGCTCTTTCAGCGCTCCTCGGAAGCGAGGCGCCGAACCTTTCGCCGTCGGTTATCGGGCGGAAGGAAGAGTGGACGAGCGATTACGATCGTTGGCAACGGCGGGACCTCTCGGCCAGGCGGTATGTCTACATCTGGGCCGACGGCGTGTATCTCCAGGCGAGAATGGAGGACACTGCGGCCTGCATGCTCGTCGTCATCGGCGCCACGCCGGAAGGCCGTAAGGAACTGGTCGGCTTCCGGGTCGGCGTCCGCGAGAGCACCCAGAGCTGGCGGGAACTGCTGGTCGACCTGAAGGCCCGCGGTCTGTCCGTCGCGCCGGAGATCGCCGTCGGGGACGGAGCCCTCGGTTTCTGGAAGGCGCTCGACGAGCTGTTTCCGACGACCCGCCACCAGCGATGTTGGGTACACAAGGTCGCCAACATCCTCAACAAGGTGCCGAAGTCCATCCAGCAGGGAATGAAAGACGATCTGCGCGAGGTGCGCGACGCACCGGACCGGGCGACGGCGGAAGCCGCCATCGAGGTCTTCGTCGAGAAATACGGGATCAAGTATGCCAAGGCCGCCGAATGCCTGGTAAAGGACCGCGAGGCGCTCCTGGCCTTCTTCGATTTCCCTGCCGAGCACTGGGACCACCTGCGGACCGCCAACCCGATCGAGAGCGTCTTCGCCACCGTCAGGCACCGCACCGTTCGCACCAAAGGCGCCCTCTCGCAGAAGACCGCCCGCATCATGGTCTTCAAGCTCGTCATCGCCGCCTCGAAGACCTGGCGCCGGCTGAAGGGACAAAACCGGTTGCCCATGATCATCGAAGGCGTCAAATTCGCCGACGGCGTCGCCGTCAACACGACGTCAGCACACCACGCCGCCTGACCGCCGCGTCACCCAATATCGGCCATAGCTCACGTGGCGGACGATGCCGTGATAATGTGATCGGTCCAGCAGGAGCAGGGCCTAACCGTCGGCGCGGTGTCCATGACGAACAGGAAGCGCCTGCCGATACCCTGCAGGTGCGGCGGTGAGGAACTACGCCAGCCAGAGCATCCGGATTGACATCCAGATCGCCATGGCGATCATCATCAGGTTTTCGGTGAGGGAGACGAAGCCCAAGGGCACGTTGCTCGAGCCGCCGACACAGGCGCATTTGATCTCGCGCTTGTCGATATAGACGGCCTTGAAGACCGAGACTGAACCGCCCCGGGTTTGCCGGAGGCCCCAACTCCTGAGAGGAAGGGACAATTCTCGTCGGCCTCGGGAACTCCACCTCGCACGGCGATGTTGAGTGAGGTAATGCGAACCTGGTCTCCGCGGCACAAGGTTGCCCGACGGTGCCGCGGATTTTCGCAGGTTCACCTCTGCAAGGCAAAGCGACTCAAGAGGATTGGGCCGGTGCCGCGAATTCGGGTGGAGTTGCTCCTCTCCCTGCTGATCGTAGTTGGTCTGGGTTTGCACATGGTGCACGCTGGCCCTTCATCTTCCGAGGTGGAGGCGGTAGAGGCGAACCAGGTAAGTCCCGAGGAACCCGATCGCGCAACGTGCGCCGGATTGCCTGCGGTTCAGCACTGCGGCTCGGCGGCGTCCTGTGCCGTTTTGCCTGTAAAGTTCTCGATACTCTGCCGTGCGCCGGTACGCGGTAATTGGGCGCCGGCTCCGGCGGATCGTGCTCATTCTGAGATCGTACAACGCCAGTTCCGACCGCCTCGTCTCTCCGCGATCGTCTGACCGACGCGCTGGCGGCTTGGGTAGCCCTGCCCGCGCCGTGATGCCGCTCGCCGAGCCTCTGCACCTGCATGGAATCACCGCAATGCCAACTGTTTCACGGCCAAATGCTGTTCCGTCCAACAGGTGCGCTTCCGACGCTGCCCCTATGCAGCGCCTGGCCGAGTGCCAATCCGAATTTCTGCGCTTCTTGCGACGGCGCATGAGCTGTCCGGATGATGCCGAAGACGCCTTTCAAGACTTTTGCGTTAAGGTCTTGCGAGCCACGAAGAATCCTGGGACTACCGGCACGATCGATGCTTGGCTCCGTCATGTTCTACGCAACACGCTAATCGACTACTATCGGCGCCGCGCCACGCGGCATCGGGTCGAGACTGCGCACGAAGCTGAGGCTTCCGAGCCGACGGATCAACCGCGCGCGGACCAGCCTGAGAACCCATGCTGCTGCGTCCAGGACCTCGTTCCGACACTCCGGCCAGACTATGCCGAGATTGTTCGACGCGCCGATCTTGAGGAGGAGCCGCGCGAGCGGATCGCTGCCGACCTCGGCCTCACTTCCAACAATGTTGGTGTCCGCCTGCATCGGGCGCGCAGATCGCTGAGAGAGAAAATTGGGGAGCGCCGCCCCACGTGCTGCGGCAACGGCTTCCGGAACTGCGATTGCGGGCCGGCCACAGGGACCAAGAACGGGCGCACAGTATACCACTGAGTGTAACGGCGCCACGGCAGGAGCGTCCTTCCGATCGGTGCCAAGCGCAACCCGTCCTACAGCCGCGCCGCCACGTTCTTCTACATCGATGCGAATCTTCAAAATGGTTCTATCTCCCCTTAGCCAAGCCGGCGATCTTTAAGCTAAACGCAGCGGGGCTGTGCTCTTTCGTCATGGGCCGATCGCTTGTGAAGGACCGCCGGGAAGTCGGGAGCCAAGATGAATATGCGCGGACGAACTGCCTTTGGACAGCATTAGGTGCAACAGGGTGTCATTTCTAACGATCGCGCAAGTCATTCTGGTCATGCTGCTTTGGGGCATGTGTTACCCTCTCATAGCGGCCGGAATCGCGTACGCCCCGCATCTGACTTTCGCCGCCAGTCGGGCCTTTCTCGCGGGCTTGACGCTGACCGGTCTGGCGCTTGTACTGTGTAGGCCGCTACCGAAGGGGACTGCCCATTGGTCAATTGTGGCCACTGTCGGCTTCGGCGCGACGGCCTTAGGATTTCTGGGAATGTTCCACGCCGCGGAGTTCGTCTCCCCCGGCCTTGCGACAGTGATTGGCAATACCCAACCGTTGTTGGCGGCCGTGCTTGGAAGCATGGTTCTCAATGAGCGGCTCACGGCGCGAGGAATGACGGGGCTGACACTCGGCTTCGTCGGCATTCTCAGCATCGCTGCGCCCCAATTTATCGCTCCGGGGCGGGATAACTACATTTTCGGCGTCGCCTATATCATCCTTGCTGCACTGGGCATCACAGTCAGCAACGTCGGCATCAAGCGCATCGCCGGCAAGGTCGATCCCCTCATGGCAATGGGCCTGCAGATGCTGATCGGCAGCGTCCCCCTCGCTCTAATCGCCTGGGGCACGGAGGAGCCGTCGACGGTACGCTGGTCGGTCACGTTCATCGGCATCCTTCTCGCACTCAGCCTGTTCGGTACTGCGCTCGTCTACTGGCTATGGTTCTCAGTGCTCGAGAAGATACCGCTCAACCGAGCAAACGCCTTCAGTTTTCTGATCCCGATCTTTGGTCTGACGATAGGCGCTCTTTTCTTTGGGGAAACGTTGCAGTGGCCGCAACTAGTCGGCATCGTCCTGGTAATCTTTGGGGTAGGTCTGGTTTCGCATCACGGAACCAGATCGGCAGCTGGTATCGCTGCATAGGCCGGGGTGGAACATTCCACGAAGGCCCGCCGCCCCGCCCGTCTCATGTTCGGAGGCGTCAATGCATCATCGGAGATACGCCTCGCTGGCGTAGCGGCGCATCATGCGCTGGCTGTTGAAGCGGGGCCCGATCTTGCTGATCGATTCCTTCATCATCGCAATCCAGCCACCGCGGTCGGCGCGATAGAGCGGCAGGATCGTCCGTTCGAGCTTGTTGTAGAGGTCCTCGGCATCGTCCCCGTGGCGCTGGTCGTCGTGGCCGATCGCCCAGCCGGTCACACCCTCGACCCAGGCTTCGATCCACCAGCCGTCGAGGACGCTCAGGTTCAGGACACCGTTCAGCGCCGCCTTCATCCCGCTGGTGCCGGAAGCCTCGTGGGGCGGCAGCGGCGTGTTCAGCCAGACGTCGGCACCGGCGACGAGTTTCTTCGCGAGCGCCATGTCGTAGTTGGGCAGGAACACCATCGGAATGTCGCCAGCGCGGCTGCGCATGTGGGCGTGGATTTTGGCGATCAGCGCCTTCCCGCCCTCGTCGCGCGGATGCGCCTTGCCGGCCATCACCAGCTGGAATGGCTGGCCGCGGTTGATTGCCCGCAGCCGCTCCAGGTCCGTAAACAGCAAGTCCGGGCGCTTGTAGCCGGTCATTCGGCGGGCGAAGGCCATCAGCGGCACGTCGGGCTGCATCGCCAAGCCGGTCAGAAACTGGATCTCGGCGAGTAGGTCGCCCTTGGCTTCCTGGTGCGCCGTCCAAACGGCGTCGTCCGAAAGCTGGTCCGCCCCGGACAATTCTTCCGGATCGTGCCCCCAGTCAGGGGCGATCTCCTGAAAGAGCCGGACAAAAGCCGGGTGTGTCCAGGTCGGAACGTGGACGCCGTTGGTGACCGCCCGAATGCCATAGCCGGGGAACATGCGGCGGGCCGTCTCGGCGTGGCGCATTGCCACCCCATTCACATAGCCGCTCAGATTGAGCGCAAGGCGTGTCATATTCAGGCGATCGGGGCCAGCCAGCAGCTTCAGCTGGTCCAACGGCAGGAAGTCGCCGAGAAGTCGCGTCGCATCTTCGTAGCTGAAGAGATCGTGGCCGGCCTCGACCGGTGTGTGGGTGGTGAACACGCAGCGCTCGCGCACCCTGTTTGCATCGTAATGCAACGCGCCGTCGCTGGGTCGGTTGGTAGGTCATGTTGACAAATGCCTGGCCCATATCCGCGCGGATACGATCTCGACGAATGCGAGATAGCTGGCGAGGGTCTTGTCGTAGCGCGTGGCGAGGCGGCGGGCGTTCTTCAGACGGTTGAAGCAGCGTTCGATGCGGTTGCGCAGGGCGTAGACGAAGCGGTCGACGGGCAGCTGCGTCTTGCGGTTCCGTCGTGCCGGGATGACCGCCGTGCCGCCATGGTCCCGGACGTTGTCGCGGATCGCCTGGGAATCATAGCCCTTGTCCGCGATCAGCACCCTGCAGTCCGGCAGGTCCTCGTCGGCCATCTCGTCGTAGCCGGTATAGTCGGAGACCTGTCCCGCGGTGACGGCTGCCTTCATCGGCAGGCCGAGGGCGTTCGTGCGGAGGTGGATCTTGGTCGTGAAGCCACCTCTCGAACGGCCGAGACCCTGTCTCTGAGTCCCCCTTTTGCGCCCGCGGCGCAGTGATGCGCCCGCACGATGGTGCTGTCGATCATCTGTACGCTGTCGGGGACGGTGGCACTCTCGTTCAACGCTTCAAGGATCAGCTCCCACAGCCCCGCCAGCGTCCAGCGCCGGAACTGCCGGTAGACCGAGGACCACTTGCCGAACTCTTCCGGCAGATCCCGCCAGGGCGCACCGGTCCGGGCGATCCAGAAGACGCCGTCCAGCACGAGCCGATGATCCACCGGGCGCCGGCCGTTCGGCCGACGGATCGCCGTGACGAACGGCTCGAAGAATGCCCACTCCGCGTCCGACATTCGATCCCGCGCCAACGTCGCCTCCCGTCTGAAAGCGACTTTGAATCAGAAACACCGCCCGCGGGGAATCCCCTTTTGTCAACAGAACCTAGGATGCGGATGCTCCCGCAACAGCGCGACGGGGAGCAGCGCAGCGTGACCCTCGTTCAAGTGGTACATCTCGATGTCGAAGCCGAGCGCGTGCAGGATCCGCATGCCGCCGACGCCGAGCACGATTTCCTGCTTTAGACGATAGGCTTCATCGCCGCCATAGAGGCGGTCGGTGATCGCGCGGTCGGCGGGCTCATTGTGATCCAACCGGGTGTCGAGCAGGAGGACCGGGATCGCGTGGCCGACTGGGCAGGTCAGAACGTGCAGCCACGGCCGTACCCAAACCGCACGCCCTTCGATCCGAACGGCCACCATGGCATCAAGCGGCGTTGCCCAATCCGCCAGATCCCACGGATCGGCGTGGTCAACCTGCCGCCCGTCGCTATCGATTTCCTGGCGCAGATAACCATCCCGGCTTGCGAGAGTCAGGAACACCATCGGCAACTCGAGGTCGGCGCAGGACCGGGCGGTATCGCCGGCGAGCACGCCGAGCCCGCCGGAATAGGTATGCATTTCCGGACGGAGGGCGATCTCCATCGAGAAATAGGCGATCCGCCTGCGCGCGAGAAAGGAATCGATCAGCGACACTGGTGGCTCCTTCGACCGAGGTCCGGTCCGCTCATTCCCACCCATGGGCTGGAATGTTGCTGACGTGAAGTTCCACGCCCTTCACGCCGGGCACGTTCCCGGCAGCGACCCGGAGTGCTTCACCCTGTTCGTGCGAATCCACGAATCCCCAGATCTGTACGATGCCCTCCGCAACCATGACGCTCACGCCGTAGGTCGGCGCCCAGTCGCTCGCGCTCATCTCTTCGAGGATCCGCTTTCGGATCGTCTCGTCCTCGACGGTAGCGGAGGCGACGGGAGCATCGCGTTGCGCCGCGAGGCCGCGCAGCAGATCGGCGCGGCTGACGATGCCGACGATCCTCCCGTCGCGCAGGACGGGCACGCGCTTAATCCGCTTGGTTTCCAGGAGATGAGCGATTTCGCCGGCCGGGGTGTCTTCCGTAACGGTGATCACGTCTTGGGTCATGACGTCGGCGGCGGAGCGGCCGTGCGTCTTCACGTACTGTGCCGCGCTCTCGCCGGGTCCCGAGAAAAGCCGCAGCCACCAGGAGCCGTGCAGTCGGCCATCGCCCTCCGTACGGCGCAGAAAGTCACCTTCGCTCACCATCCCGACCAGCCCGCCCTCGGCTTGAATCACCGGCACGGCGCTGATGTGCCGTTCGAGAAGAAGCCGCGCGACCTCCGACACGCCGGTCTCCGGTGTCACCGATACGACGGACGTCGTCATGATGTCTTTTGCCCTCATCCTCATCCTCCCAGCGCGTCGACGACGGCGCCGATCCCCAGCGCGAGGTTGGTCTTGGCGATAGATTCGTGGGGATCACGTACATGGCCGATCAGGGCCCGTATCGCGTCCACCGTCTCCGGAATGACGATCGCCTGATTATCGACCATATAGCCGTAGAATAGCTCGTCGCCCTCAACCTTCAGCATGTCGGACCACAGCGCAACCTCGTAAAGATTATCGTGTGGCCGGTCGAGGTCGGCCATCAGTTCCTTGACCGTGTTAATCGCCGTCAGGCCGTCCGCCATGCGGATCAGCGCGATCCGGGGGGACGAGCGAAAAGCCGCGAGCACCTCATCCTTATTGGTCTGCCGTGTCAGTTGCACCGCCCAGTAATGCAGGTGCGCTAGCGTCTCCGGCACCTTCACGGCCATGGTGACGACATCGAGCTCGGGATCGACGCTCTGGGCGTCGGGCCCCTGGTGGCTAGGGATCTCGGGCTCGGGTACCAGCGTATTCATGATGCCGCCGAGATGGCTCTCCCATGGGTCGGTGGCGCGGCGCAGCAGCGTCCCGCGCGCACGGTGCAGCAGCCCGGCATGCTTGAGCGCCGTCAGGGTGCGCACGATCGAGGTGGTGTTGCAGGAGACGACGCGCGTGCTGTCGCGGCCGAGCGCGCTCTCGTAGCTGGCCTCGGCGACAAAGGAATGGCCGGTCACCTCGTGCTTCTCGCCGCCTTGCACGATGAACTTGATGCCCTTCTGGCGATATAGTTCCACGTTCTTCGACGCCACGCGCTTCGGCGTGCAGTCGACGACCACGTCCGCGGCCTTGAGCAGGTCGTCGAGGGCGCCGGCGACGTCGAGTCCGGCATCGCGCATCGTCCGCGCATGCTCGCTCGCGGCGCAGTAGAGCCGGTAGCCCTTCTGCGTCACCATCCGCGCCCGCCAGTCGGCGCTGATGTCCGACACGCCGGCGAGTTCCATGTCGTCCTGCCGGGCGACGGCGTCGGCGACGCGCTTGCCGATGACGCCGTAGCCGTTGACGGCGACGCGGGTCCTGCTGCTTGCGTTCATAGCTTTCTTCCTCAGGTAAAAGTAGACACTCCTTATCGGTGCCGAGGGCTCGTGGGGCACCCCGGGTATCGCTATAACAATCCCGAGTGCTCGACCGCCACACCAGCCTAAATGACGGCCAATCGGGAGCAGGTAAGTCGACCAGGGCGAACAGCGGTAAGTCCCCAACACGCCGCCCGGCGCGGTGTAGCGTCAGCAGTGAAGCTACGCGAGACCAAGGCCAAGGCAGAGCGGTTGCCGGTGCGCCGAGTATCTCTTCACACGTGTTCCTCGTTATCCCCGCCTGGACAGGGACTGGCCGCGGCCAAGCCTATGCCGAGCGGCCGGCAAGGGCGGATAATGTCGGGATGAACCCCGGAACGTCGGCCATGTAGCTGCGATAGGCATCGCCGAACTCGGCCAGCGCCGCGCGCTCCTCGCCCTTTGCCAAGCGAACGTACATGATGACGAGGACCGGGAACATCGCAAGCGTCAGCAGCGTCGGCCACTGCAGCAGGAAACCGAACATCACGAGGATGAAGCCGCCATATTGCGGGTGGCGGACATAGGCGTAGACGCCGGTCGTCGCGAGCTCACGCTGGCGCTGCGCATCATAAAGGACCTTCCAGGCGGCCGAGATCAGCACGAAGCCGCCGCCGATGAAGGCAAAGCTAAGCAGGTGGAACGGCCCGAAATGCGGATTTGCCTCCCAACCAAACAGCATCTCGAGCAGATGCCCGGCGTCGTGCGACAGCCAGTTCACGCCCGGATAGCGGCTCTGGAGCCATCCGGAGAGCAGGTAGATGGTCAGCGGGAACCCGTACATCTCGGTGAATAGCGCGACGAGAAAGGCGCTGAACGCGCCGAAGGAGCGCCAATCCCGCGTGGTCTGTGGCTTGAAAAAGCTGAAGGCGAACAGAATGAAGATTGCAGAGTTGAGGACAACCAGGGCCCAGAGGCCATAGGCCGGAGCGCTTTCGGTCATCGCGTTTCTCCTTGTCCCGTCGTTCAGTGACGATGATCGTCAGGCGCCCCGTCGCTGGAGGGCGGGCGCTCGCCCTTGTTGCCGCCCGCCCCGTGTCCGCCATGACCTCCATGCATGAAGAAATGCATACCGATGCAGACACCGAGGAGCAGAACAAGCGGGCCGGCGCCCAGGAGATGGGCCCAATGCTCTGAGACGAGATAGAAGCCGCCCACTCCAAGGAAGACCAGCAGAACCAAGTTGGCGCGCGAGGCAAAGAACCCGCGCCGATTCTCTCCATGATCCATTCTATGCTCCCACACTGTCCGCAGCGTCGCTGCGCGATCTGAACACTGCTACGCCGATGTCATGGCCGCTCATCCGACCGACTCGGCCGAGCGTGCGCCGGTTGCCTCGTCGGACCTGCCACGCCCCACCCCCTCCAGGCGCGTGCGCTTCAGGAGCAGCGCGTTGACGGCGACCAGCGCAGAGCTGCCCGACATGGCCAGCGCCGCGACCTCGGGGCTGACGACAAAGGGGTAGAACACGCCGGCGGCCATCGGAAAGGCGATCACGTTGTAGGCGACCGCCCAGAACAGGTTCTGATGCATCTTGCGCAAGGTCGCGCGTGACAGTTCGATGGCGCCGACGATGTCGTAAGGGTCGCTCCTCATCAGCACCACGTCGGCGCTCTCCATCGCCACGTCGGTGCCAGCGCCGATCGCGAACCCGACATCGGCCTGGGTCAGCGCCGGCGCGTCGTTGACGCCGTCGCCGACCATGCCGACCCGCTTGCCTTGGGCCTGCAGCTCCTTGACCTTGTCGGCCTTCTGGCCTGGCAGCACGTCGGCGAACACGATGTCGATGCCGAGTTCTGCGGCGATGCGTTTGGCGGTGCCCTCGTTGTCACCGGTCAGCATCGCGACCTCGACGCCGCGCTCGCGCAACTTGGCGACGGTCGCCTTGGCACTCGGACGAGCGGCGTCGGCGATGGCGATGAGCCCGAGGATGTTGCCGCCGCGGCCGACATGCACGACGGTGCGGCCGGCGCCCTTGAGGCGGTCGGCTTCCCCCGCGAGCGACCCCAGATCGATCTTCTCCTCGTCCATGAGCCGGCGGTTGCCGAGCAATGCCGTCTCGCTCTCGATTTCGGCTTGCGCGCCTTTGCCTTCCAGGTTGAGGAAGGCGCGCGCCTCCGGCACGTCGAGCCCCTCGGCGCGTCCGATGATCGCCAGCGCCAGCGGATGGTCCGAGCCGCGCTCCACCGAAGCTGCCGTCCGCAGTACTTCGTCCTCGTCCCGGCCCGCGGCCGCCACGACCTCCACGACGCGCGGCTGACCCATGGTCAGCGTGCCGGTTTTGTCGAACACGATGACGTCGAGCTTGGTCGCGTCTTCGAGTGCGCCGGCGTTCTTGAAGAGGATGCCATGCGTCGCGCCGAGGCCGGTGCCGACCATCACCGCCATCGGCGTGGCGAGCCCCAGAGCATCCGGGCAGGCGATGACGAAGACGGTGATCGTCAGGGTCAGGGCGAACAGCAGCGGCGAGCCGATCCACCAGAACCAGACCGCGAACGTCACGAGTCCGATCAGGATGGCGATCAGCACCAGCCACTGCGAGGCGCGGTCGGCGAGGAGCTGCGCCGGTGCCTTTGAGTTCTGCGCCTCCTGCACCAGCTTGACGATCTGCGCCAGTGCCGTGTCCGCGCCCACCTTGGTCGCGAGATAGCGGAAGGTGCCGCTCTTGTTGATGGTGGCGCCGATGACCTGATCGCCCGGCCCCTTGTTCACCGGCATGGACTCGCCGGTCAGCATGGATTCGTCGACGAGGGATTCCCCCTCGACCACTTCGCCGTCGACCGGGATCTTGTTGCCGGGGCGGATGACGACGGTCTCGCCGCCCTGCACCTCCGAGGTCGGAACCTCGACCTCGCGCCCATCCCGCAGGACAGTCGCCATCGGCGGGGCGAGATCGAGCAGCGCGCGGATCGCCGCCGAGGCGCCGGCGCGGGCCCGCATCTCCAGCCAGTGGCCGAGCAGAATGAAGACCAGCAGCACCGCCACCGCCTCGTAGAACTGCACGCCGGGGAAGAAGAAGGTCGAGCCGACGCTGAAGACGTAGCCGGTGCCGACCGACAGTACGACCAGCACCGCCATGTTGAGGACGCCGTTCCGGAGCGCCCGCCAGGCGGCGGTGAAGAACGGCCAGCTCGGATAGACGATCGCGATGCTGCCGAGGAAGAACAGCCAAAGATCGAGGTCCAGTCCGAAGGGCGGCGCGGGCGGCGTGAACATGCCGCCCATCGGCGAATAGACGAAGATCGGTATGGTGAAGACGAGCGCGATCCAGAAGCGGTTGCGCATGTCGCGCACCATGGCGGCCATGTCCATGCCGCCGCCGTGGCCCATCTCCTGCGCCATCTCGTCCTGCGCCGACGTCGGTCCGCCGTGGCCCTGGTGGCGCGGCTGCGCGGACGTCACCTCCGCCGGCTCCGCCCCCTCCGGCTTGCTGACATGCCGCGGCGTCACGCTGCCGCGGCAGCGGAACCCGCAGGATCGCACCTTCTGCCGCAGCCTCTCGGCGCTCGTGACCGTCTCGTCGAAGTCGACGGTCACGCTGCCTGATGCGGGGTTGGAGGTCGCCCGATGGACACCCTTCTCGGCGCTCAACTGCTTCTCGACGCCGAGATGGTCGAGTTTCTCGAATAGGCCGCCGACCTCCAATGTCACAGTACTCAACACCAAACCTCCCAGAACGCGCGGCGCAGCATGCGCCGCAGGTCGACAGGCGCCGTGACGAGTGGCACCTGGCCTTCCCCTACATCTCAGCTGCCGCAGCAGCAGCCCCTCGATTTGCCTTGCGCCGCCTCTCGCGTCGTCTCGGCCTGCGGTTTCCCAGGAGACCGTTCGGGCGCGGCTGCGGACTTCACTGAATCGGCTGGAGCGCGCCCTCCATGACCGCAGCAGGATTCTTCGGTCCGATTGGCCGGACTGACGCTCGAAGGCTTCGTATCCGTGTGCATTGTTGTCATCCTTTCATGTGCGTCCGAGTCACAGCCGGACCGCCGGGCGGCCCGGCCCGAATGGAACCGCCATTCAGCCCTACAGACGCGACGACGCACTTGGCATTACAGTTTCATGCCATCCGCCAGCTCTTCGCGACGCCGCCGCGCGCGTTCCGCCTCTTCGCAGCGGCAGTCGAGGAAGCCGTGGACCGGGCAGGTCAGGCACATCTCCTCGAGCCGCTTCTTCAGCGCCTGCCGGCCGCGGTGGAGCCGCACGGTCACATTGTTCAAGGTGATGCCGAGGCTCGCCGCGACCCGATCCCGAGGCTCCCCCAACAGATCCACGCGCCAGATCACTTCGGCGTATTCCGACTTGAGCGTGGGCAGGAGCTTGTAGAGGCAGTTGCAGACCGCCTCGTCGAGCTCCTCGTCCGCCTCGATTTCAAATGCTTCAAGATCGTTCGGGCTCATCACCGCCTCCCTTTGCCGCCGCCGGGTGGACCGACGCTGATGGTCGACGATGGTCGAAGCGAGGATCCGGCTCAGCCAGCCCCGGACCGTGCGGACATCGCGCAACTGGGCCAATCGCTCGATTGCCCGCAGCATGAATGCCTGCAAGACATCTTCGGCGGCTTCGGAGCTGCCCAGTCGCCGTCGCAGAAAACTCAGGATCTGCCGGCGGCTCTCGACGAGCGCCCGACGCACGGCGGCATCAGCAGCCCTGGCGGCCGCGTCATGCTCATCGCCGCCGCCCGAGCGGCCTTCTGGATCGTCGCCAGTCATCGTTCACCTCCTGTCCTTTCAGACGCCTAACCTACAAACGCCTTACAGCGGTGGCGCCGAATACGAACGGCGAACGTCGATGCTGGGCTTTCTGTGGCCGCAACAATGTCGGAGCAGGAGGTAAGGCCGCTTTCAGTGGGTATGCGCAACGGCTAGAATCAGGACCGAGAAGATGCCGTCGCTCCGGACCGGATCAGCGTCGAAGCTACTTCCGCGACATCAGGTACTTGACCAAGGCGGCAATACCGACGGCCACGACCACCAGGATCAGTATCCAGATGAGCCCCATTCCGCCCATGCTCCACATGCCGTCCCATCACGGCCTCTTCCTCCCATCCTGTTGGCTTGTGGCTATCGGGTCCGGTGCCACGGTCTTCGAAGGCTGTCCCGCACGGAACAGGCGCCTCAACACTGACCGGCGGCGCGCCGGAACGAGCTTCCACGCGACGGGCAGCAGGGTGACGAGGCCGAGCGCGAGCACGGTTACCCCGGCTCGCCGCCAGTCGCCGGAGGCGAGTTCGTCGCCGAAATGTGCCAGCAGGAAACTCGCGGGAATAACGCCCAGCAAGGTCGCGACCGCGAAGCGCCAGGTCCTGAGCGGTGTCAGACCGGCGGCGTAGCTGATGATGTCGAAGGACAGGAACGGCATCAGTCGCGTGGCGAATACGACCGCCATCAAGGTGTTTTGCGAGGCTATGAAGCGTCGCAATATGCCTTTTGACGGCCGTGTGCCGACCCATGCTCTGAGCGCGTCGTACCCGACGAGGCGGGAAACGCCGAAGGCGATCAGTGCGCCTGTTTCGGAACCAATGGCGATATAAAGCGCCCCCCAGAAATGCCCGTACGCGGCGCCGGAAGCCAAAGCGATCGGGGCGCTCGGGATCGGGCTCATGACGATGGCGACGGTCATCAGGCCGATGATAAGGAGCGGACCGAAAGGACCGAGCTGCATCGCCGCCTGCTTAAGCGCCTCACCGTCGAGCAGGCGGTCCAGCATGCCGGTCCACCACAGGACGAAAGACGCCGCACCAAAGACGGAAAGAACCACCAGTCCCGCGACGATGCGGGACCAGGACAGACCGGATCATGCGTCCTGCGTCTCGCTCACACCGGGCCTTTGAGAGTTTCGGACAGCGGCCGCCGCACCTTCCGGTGCGGCCGCCGCCTTTTCGGCGTTATTACTGCTCGCCCTTGTCCATCATCATGCGTTGCTGTTCCAGCATCTGCTCCATCATCTGCTGCATCATGCCCTGATGTTCGCGCATGCGGGTCATCATTTCGGGCGTCGCCGCACCCATCATCTGCGGCATCTGCCCGGACTTGTCTCCCGACATGCCCATGGACGAGCCGCTTGACATCTGACCGCCGCCCATTC
This sequence comes from Constrictibacter sp. MBR-5, assembly GCF_040549485.1. Classification (NCBI taxonomy): domain Bacteria; kingdom Pseudomonadati; phylum Pseudomonadota; class Alphaproteobacteria; order Rhodospirillales; family Allostellaceae; genus Constrictibacter; species Constrictibacter sp. MBR-5. The sequence goes on along the minus strand of NZ_JBEPTK010000021.1, from coordinate 13,680 downwards.
GGCCATGCATGGGCATGTCGCCCATCATGCCGCGCATCGCCTGCATCTTCTCGCCCATCATCTGCATGTGCTGACGCATGAGCTGGCGGCGTTCGGCGGGGTCTTTCGCCTCGCCGGCCTGCTGCATCATCTCCTGCATGCGTTCGAAGGAAGGTCCGGGCATTTGCTGCGACTGGCCCTGCTGCGGCTTTGTCTCGTGTTGCGCCGCCAAAGCGCCGGTTGCGGTGAGGGCAGTGATGCCAACGGCGACGCCCAGGGCTTTCAGAACCGGCAAACGCAAGCCAATCGAACGGGGCGAGGCGGAGTGTATCGTCATCTTTGCTCTCCTGCGGCTGGAATGGGAGACGCCGTGCAGGCGGACGTTCGTGCCTGGCGCAGCGTTCGATCCTTCAGACGCTCGTCCTGCCGCGTCATTACACCGGGGGCGCCGAATACGCGCTTCGGACGTCTTCCGTCGGGAACACGCCAACCGCTCAGGCCACTCGGTCGCAGATGCCATACGCGTCGCCGCGGGCACCCCGTTCTCCCCGCATGGGTGTGGCGATCGTGTACCGGAAGAACGGTTCCGCGTCCGTGCAGGCGCAGCCCACTGAAGATGCGGCTGAATTCGCGCCCGACAGCGGCGGCCGCGTCAAGAAGCGAGCCCGATGAACTCGGCGCAGAGATTCGGGCGCCTGAAAACCTTGCTTCTTCGTCGGCGTGGGCCGCCGACGAGCCTCGGACTGGTAAACGAGGGGGAGGCTCTCTCGGGAATATTTCATCTCCCGCCATCAACCGACGGTCGCTGTCGGTCTCTTGCCGTGGCGCGTGACCAGACTCACCCCGCGAACGGCGAACGCAATTCCGGCCAGCAATGCCGCGGCGTTGGCGACGGCGTGATCCCGAGCTCCTGACGATCAGCCATGCCATCGGCGCGGGCCGTCTTCCTGATGGCGACGACCCGCGTTTGGCGTCGATCAGAGAGACGCTCCGGCCATGCCGCCATTACACCCAGGGAGTATACCGTTCGACCCGACTCGCCCCGTGCGCCACCGGCCCGCAATCGCAGTTCCGGAAGCTGCCGTCGCAACATGTCGGACAGCGTTCCTCAATCTTGTCTTTTAGCATTCGGCGCGCCCGATGCAGGCGGACGCCGATATTGTTGGTCGTCAGTCCGAGATGTGCCGCGATTCGCTCCCGCGGCTCCTGTTCGAGATCGGCGCGTTGGATGATCTCGGCATAGTCCGGCCGGAGAGTCGGCACGAGGTCCCGGACGCAGCGGCACGGATTATCTTGCTGGTCTGCGCCGGGCTGAAACACCGGCTCCGGAGCCTCGACTTCGTACGCGGCCTCCGCCCGCTGCCGCGTCGCGCGACGGCGGTAATAGTCGGTCAGGGTATTGCGCAGAACGCGGCGGAGCCAGGCATCGACCTTGCCGCCGTCGCCCGGCGCTTGCGCAGCCCGGATCACCTTGAGGCAAAAATCCTGGAAGGCATCCTCGGCATCCTCCGGCCGGCTTAGACGACTACGGAAGAAGCGTAAGAATTCCGGTCGGCACTCGGTCAGACGGCGGACGGCGGCGACATCGTAGGTGGCTGACGTCGAACGGGTGGGTTCGGGGCGTGAGAGGGCGGGCATTGCAGCATCTCCATGCGCATTGGAACGACGAAGGGGTGTCGCGACGCGCAGAGGAGCATCGGGCCCACCGCGCGACGGTCATGCGTGCGCAGGGAGACGGGGCGGTCGGAATTGACGATGGACGATCCTGGATCGCGGATGGCGCGACGGTCGGAGTGTCCAGTCGCCGGATTTCGGTTCGCGGATGAGAGCCGAGAAACTCACGGGCAGAAAGGCGCAGGAGCCCGGTGAGTTGCAGTGCAAGGCTGCCGAAGATTGATGATGGGCACCGCCGCCTGCCGCTTGCGCAGGCGCGATCGCAGCCTGCAACAAAGGCGTCCCAGCAAATGCTGAATATTCCGAATCGTGAATTGGATGAAAGTTTAGGCCAGCCGCCAGCAAAAAGCAGACTGCGAGCGTCGCCCAGGTCCGCAATATCGGCACAATTCGGTGCAAAAGCTCGGCTCCATCCGGCCGCATCGCATATCCGAGCAGACGCTAACGGCCATCAACCCCATCTTGGCACACTGGAGATTGGTGCGAATTGATCTCGGTCAATGTTGCTTCAAGCAATCTTGATGATCCCTGTGCGGAGGTGGGCGCTAGAGCGGTTTCCGGTCGACGTGAATCGTAGGGGATTCCCATGAGCGTGGTTTTCTGATTCACGATCCTTGCTGGTGAGGGAGGCCGGCATGGATGGGTCGAGGACTTTCGCAGGATCTTCGTGATCGGGTGGTGGCCGCGGTCGAAGGCGGGATGTCGTGCCGTCAGGCCGCAACTCGCTTCGGTGTGAGCGCCGCCAGCGCGATCCGCTGGCGGCAACTGGCGCTTCGTCACGGCACGCCGGCAGCGAAGCCGCAGGGCGGTGACCGCCGCTCGGCCAGGATCGAGGCGCATGCCGCCTTCATCCTCGGGTGCGTCGAGGCGACCGACGACATCACCCTGGTCGAAATCCAGGCGCTGTTGGCGGAACGCGGCGTAGCGGTCGGCATCGGGACGTTGTGGCGCTTCTTCGATCGGCACCGGATCACGCGCAAAAAAAGTCGGCGCACGCCACGGAGCAGGACCGGCCCGACGTCCTGAAGCGGCGCTGGGACTGGTTCGAAGGTCAACTCGACCTCGATCCCGAACGGCTGGTGTTCATCGACGAGACATGGGCCTCGACGAATATGGCCCGTCGACACGGCCGCTGCCGCCGGGGACAGCGACTGCGCTCTGGCGTGCCACATGGCCATTGGAAGACGACCACCTTCGTTGCAGGCCTGCGGCGCACCGGCATGATGGCGCCGATGGTGCTCGACGGCCCGATCAATCGCGAGGCCTTCATCGCCTATATCCGCCAGGTGCTCATCCCCGAGCTGCATCCAGGCGACACCGTGATCATGGACAATCTGTCGAGCCACAAGACGCCTGTCGTCGCGGCAGCGATCGAAGCGGCCGGCGCGAAGCTGCTGTTCCTGCCGCCCTATAGCCCCGACTTCAATCCGATCGAACTCGCCTTCTCGAAGCTCAAAGCGCACCTGCGCAAGGCGGCAGAGCGCACAATCCACGGTCTCTGGAGCACCATCGGCCGCATCGTAGACCTCTACTCGCCCGCCGAGTGCGCGAACTACTTCGCCAAAGCAGGATACGATGCAGACTGATCGGAAACCGCTCTAATCACTTCTCGCCCAACCACCGGCCGTTCGGTCCTTGTGACGGCTTATCGGCCAGCCGGCATCCGGCATTTCAGCTCTCCGTAGAGACGCTCGACGTCCTCCCGATGGCACAAGCCGGTACCGGCCGACAAGACGGCCGCAGCACCTGCCGCCATCCCATAGCCGAACGCATCTTCTGCCGAGCGCCCTTGGGCGAGACCGAGGGTCATGGCCGCCACGAAGCTGTCTCCGGCGCCGACCGCACTTTTTACGACGACATCGAGCGCACCCAGGCGCAGCGTACCCTCGCTCGTCGCGAGCAGTGCGCCATCGCGGCCCAGGGTCAACGCCACCAGTTCGGCAGCACCCGAACTGACCAGTTCTTGCGCCGCCGCCTCCTGCGCCGCCGGATCGGGAAGTTTTCGACCGAGCAAGGTCTCGAGTTCGCCGAGACTTGGCTTCAGCAGATAGACGCCGCGCGTGATCCCGGCGCGAAGCGCCATCCCCGAAGTGTCGAGCACTAGCTTGGCCCCTTTACGGCGCGCCATGTCAGCGACGGTGGCGTAGAGATCCTCGGGGGCACCGCGTGGCAGACTCCCGCTCGCAACGAGATAGTCGCAGTCGAGATCCTCGATCGACGCCAGGAACGCCCGCCATTCCGATTCCTGGACCAGGGGGCCGGCAGGTACGAACCGGTATTCCTGACCGCTCGAACGCTCGTAGACGGCGTGGCTGACGCGGGTGTGATCCTGGATCGACACGCGCCGTCGGGCCACCGCCGCAACGTCGAGCAGGTCGTCGAGCACACCGCCGGTCACGCCGCCGGCGAGATAGATCGCAAGCGGAGAGCCGCCGAGTTCCCGAACGACCCGCGCCACATTGATGCCGCCTCCGCCCGGATCGTATCGTTCGTTCGATGTTCGGATCTTGCGGACCGGACGGACGACATCGGCCTCCGCGGCGCCATCTACCGACGGGTTCAGGGTCAATGTGACGATAGGTTTCATTGTAGCAGTTCTCCAGATCGGGCAGCGCAGTTCGATCTTCCGGCGGCAACAGAACTCCCACTCTTGATCGCAGGAGACCACAAAATGACGCCGCGATCGCCTGGCGCGTCGCGGCGATGGCTGAAGGAACGGCGCGCGTCCACATTTCTTACGCCTCGGCGTATGGCCTGCTGCCGGTTCCGTGGACACAGTTAAGCTAGTGGTTAGAACCTAACAGAAGATTCCCTGACCGCTTCGCGTGTGCGAGTCTCGGCGGGATGCGCGAAGGTATCACCGTCGAGGTAAGTGCCGCAGACCGTGCCCGATTGGAAGCGGTCGTCGCGGATCGGAACAGCCCGCAGAAGCACGTCTGGCGGGCAGGCATCATTCTGGCGACGGCCGACGGCGCGGGAACCGTCGAGATCATGCGCCGCACGGGCAAGTCGAAGCCCGCGTCTGGCGCTGGCAGGAGCAGTTCATGGCCGAAGGGGTGGACGGCCTGCTGCGCGACAGAACGCGGCCGTCGCGCATCCCGCCGCTCGGACCGGAGGTGGCGGAGCGTGTGGTCGCACTCACCCTGACCGATCCCCCGGTCGAGACGACACACTGGACGGCCGCGATGATGGCGAAGGCCGCCGGCATCAGCGTTTCCTCGGTCCAGCGCATCTGGCGTGCCCATGGCCTGCGGCCGCACCGGGTCGAGCGGTTCAAGCTCTCCAACGACCCGCAGTTCGTCGAGAAGCTGCGCGACGTGGTCGGCCTGTATCTCGACCCGCCGGCCCACGCAATCGTCCTCTCGGTCGACGAGAAGAGCCAGATCCAGGCCCTCGACCGCACCCAGCCCGGCCTGCCCATGAAGAAGGGACGCGCCGGCACCATGACCCACGACGACAAACGCCATGGCACCACCACGCTCTTCGCCGCCCTCAATGTCCTCGACGGCACCGTCATCGGCCGCAACATGCAGCGCCGGGAACCAGCGGCTCTACGGGGCAAAGGCGCTCGACCGGCTTGCTTTCATCCGCCAGGCGCGTGATCTCGGATTTCCGCTCGAGGCCATCCGCGACCTGCTCAGCCTCGCCGACAGGCCCGACCAGTCCTGCGCCGCTGCGGACATCATCGCAAAGGAACAGCTTGCCGCCGTGAAGGCGCGCATCGCGCGGCTGACGGCGTTGAAGGCTGAACTTGAGCGGATGATCATGCAATGCGCCCAGGGTACGATCGCGGATTGCAGGGTGATCGAGGTGCTGAGCGACCATGCGCTTTTGCGCCGATGACCATCGTCCCGAGCCCGGCTCGGGGGCGGCGACATGACCGCGCTTCCGACCTTTGCGGTCTATGCCGCCGCGGCGCTTGCCGAAATTGCCGGATGCTTTGCCGTCTGGGCGTGGATGCGGCTCGGGGCCTCGGCGCTGTGGCTGCTGCCCGGCCTCGTTTCGCTTGCGGCCTTTGCCTGGCTATTGACACTTGCCCCGTCCGACTTCGCTGGTCGCGCCTACGCAGCTTACGGCGGGGTCTACATTGCGGCCTCCCTGGTTTGGCTCTGGGCGATCGAGGGACAACGGCCGGATCCCTGGGACCTGACCGGCGCGATCTTCTGCCTCCTCGGTGCCGGCTTCATCCTGCTTGCGCCACGCACCGCCTGAAAGGTTCACGTCATGCTCCGATTGCTCGCAAACCGCACCTATCGCCACCTGTTTGCGGCGCAGGTCATCGCGCTCGTGGGAACCGGCCTTGCGACGGTGGCCCTCGGCCTGCTGGCGTATGATCTGGCGGGGGCGGAAGCGGGGCTGGTGCTGGGTACCGCTCTGGCGATCAAGATGGTGGCCTATGTCGTGCTGGCCCCGATCGCAGCGGCCTTTGCCGAACGTCTGCCGCGCCGCGGGATGCTGGTCGCGCTGGATCTGATCCGCGCTGGGGTCGCGCTCGCCTTGCCTTTCGTGACCGGGGTCTGGCAAGTCTATGTGTTGATCTTCCTGTTGCAGGCGGCGTCGGCTGGGTTCACGCCGACTTTCCAGGCCACCATCCCCGACATTCTGCCCGACGAGAAGGACTATACCCGGGCCTTGTCGCTGTCGCGCCTGGCCTATGATCTGGAGAACCTGATCTCGCCGATGCTGGCGGCGGCCTTGTTGACAGTGGTGAGTTTCCCCGCGCTGTTCGGGGGCACGGTCGTGGGCTTCCTTGCCTCGGCGGTGCTGGTGGTCTCGGTCGTGCTGCCCAGCCCGAAGCCGGGAGTCCCGCGCGGGATCTGGGACCGCACGACGCGCGGTATCCGCCTCTATCTGGCGACGCCGCGGCTGCGCGGCCTGTTGGCGCTGAATCTTGCCGTTGCCGCGGCCGGTGCCATGGTGATCGTGAATACGGTGGTGATCGTGCAGGCCGGTCTGGGCCTTGGGCAGTCGCAGGTCGCCTTGGCGCTGGCGGCCTTCGGGGGCGGGTCGATGCTGGCGGCGCTGACCCTGCCGCGCCTGCTCGACCGCGTGCCCGACCGTCCGGTGATGCTGGCGGGGGCTGCGGTGCTGGCGGCGGGGCTGATCGCCGGGCCATTTCTCATAACGGCCGGGCTTCCGGCGTTGATGGCGCTGTGGGTCATTCTGGGCCTCGGCTATTCGGTCGTGCAGACTCCCTCAGGGCGGCTGTTGCGCCGCTCGGCCTTGCCTGAAGATCGGCCAGCGGTTTTTGCCGCGCAGTTCGCATTGTCGCATGGATGCTGGCTGATCACCTACCCGCTGGCGGGCTGGCTCGGCGCGCGCGTAGGCATGGGGCCGACATTCGCCGTGTTGGCAATGATCGCCGCCGCGTCGGTCGCGCTGGCCCTGGCCGTCTGGCCTGCGGCGGGAGAAGAACCGGTCTCGCATCGCCATGAAAATCTGCCGCCCGATCATCCGCATTTGCGCGAGGGGAATCACGCTCGGGGGCACGCCCATCCCGTCATTGTCGACGATCTGCATCCGCAGTGGTCGAGGCTGGCCTGAAGATCCGGCTCTGGCAGGTCGGGCAAAGAGCTGGTCGGATGGATCAGATCTTTCTGAACAGGCCGAAATGGAACCGCTGCACGCTGCCCCAAGGCGTCACGTGATCGTGCATCAAGGACTGGATCAGCCGGTAGCCCGGGCCCAGCCGTTCCGCGAGAAGGGTCGCGTCATAGCGGGCGACCGGTAGGCCGCTGCATTTTTCTGGGCCATCCGGCGCAAACGTGCCGATGATGGCATGGCCACCCGGGACAAGAGCCTGGTCCATGACCCGCAGATAGGCGTCTTGGTCGGGCGCGTCGGTCAGGAAATGGAACGCAGCCCGGTCATGCCAGACATCGAAGTGCACTGACGGTTGCCAGTCGAGGACGTTGGCCACGACCCAATCGACGGGCACATCGTCAGACAGTCGGGCGCGGGCCTTTGCCAGCGCAGTGCCAGACAGGTCCAGCACAGTGATCCGACGGAAGCCCTGTTCCAGCAGGCAATCCACCAGCCGCGACGCCCCCGCGCCGACATCGATGATGGCGGCGTCGATGGTTACCCCTGTCGCGGCGATCAGGTCGAGCGAGACCTGCGGACGATCCTCGTACCAGCTCGTCTCGGCCTCTTCCTTGCTCTGGTAGACGTTTTCCCAGCGGCTCGGTTCTTCAGCCATGGTCGTTCCCTCAAAGATCAACCCGCCGCAACCGCAGCGCGTTGCTGATGACCGAGACCGAAGACAGACTCATCGCCGCCGCCGCGATCATCGGCGACAGGAGGAGCCCGGTCACGGGGTAGAGCAGCCCCGCGGCGATAGGCACACCAAGCGCGTTGTAGGCGAAGGCGAAGAACAGGTTCTGCTTGATGTTGCGCAGGGTGGCGCGGGCGAGCTTACGGGCTCGCACGATACCCATGAGGTCACCGCCCAGTAGTGTGATCCCTGCGCTTTCCATCGCCACGTCGGCGCCCGTCCCCATGGCGATGCCGACATCGGCGGCGGCCAGTGCGGGAGCGTCGTTCACGCCATCACCTGCCATGGCGATCTTGTGGCCCTCACGGCGCAACTGGTCGATCAGGTCCTTCTTGGCCTCGGGCAGGATGCCGGCGCGCACCTCGTCGATGCCGAGCTTGCCCGCCACCGCCTGCGCCGTCCGTTCATTGTCGCCAGTCGCCATGATGACGCGCAGCCCTTGGGCGTGAAGTTCGCGGATCGCTTGCGTGGTGCTTTCCTTGATCGGGTCGGCCACCGCCACGATACCGGCAAGTGCGCCATCGACCGCGATGAACATCGCCGTCTTGCCCTCGGCGCGCAAAGTGTCGGCCTTCGCGTCGGCCGTGCCCGTATCCAGCCCCATCTCCTTCATCATCGCGGCGTTGCCGAGCGCCACCGCGCGTCCACCGACGCGGCCCTGCACGCCCTTTCCGGTGACAGCCTCGAAATCCGCCGCCTCTTGCCGTGCCGCGCCCTGCGCCTCGGCCCCCTCGACAATCGCTTCGGCCAGCGGGTGTTCAGACCCGCGCTCGAGTGCAGCGGCAAGCGACAGCAGGTCCGCTTCGGCCACGTCCTCCAGCGCAACGGTATCCGTCAGCTTCGGCTTGCCCATCGTCAGGGTGCCGGTCTTGTCCACGATCAGCGTATCGACCCCGGCCATCCGCTCGAGCGCTTCAGCATCCTTGACCAGCACCCCCGCCTGCGCCCCGCGCCCCGCCGCCGTGGTGATCGAGATCGGCGTCGCCAGCCCAAGCGCGCACGGGCAGGCGATGATCAGCACCGATACGGCCGAGGCGATGGCGAAGACGAGCGCGGGTTCCGGACCGAAGATCATCCAGACGACGAAGGCGAAGATAGCAATCCCGACCACGGTCGGCACGAACACCGCCGACACCCGGTCCGCCAGCCCCTGGATTGGCGCGCGAGACCGCCGCGCGTTCGACACCATCGCCACGATTTGTGCGAGCACCGTGTCGGACCCGACCTTGCCCGCCGCGATCACGAGGCTGCCGTTCTTGTTGAACGTGGCGCCGGTCACCGCGTCGCCTGGGCCTTTTTCGACGGGCATCGACTCGCCAGTCAGCATGCTTTCGTCCAGAGACGAGCGACCTTCGATCACCGTTCCGTCGACTGGGACCGCATCACCTGGCCGCACGCGCAGCCGATCGCCTTCCATGATGTTTTCCAGTGGCGCGTCATATTCAGACCCGTCCGGCAGGATGCGCCGTGCGGTCTTCGGCGCCAGATCCAGAAGCGCACGGATCGCGTCGCCGGTGCGTTCGCGCGCGCGCAACTCCAGCACCTGCCCCACGAAGACCAGCGTCACGATCACCACCGCCGCCTCGAAGTAAGTACCGACGCCTTCGCCCATGCGGTACTGTTCCGGAAAGACGTCCGGCAGGAATGTCGCAACCAGAGAATAGAGATAGGCTGCCGCCACACCGAGGCTGATCAGCGTCCACATGTTGGGGGATCGGTTCACAATCGAATCCCAGCCGCGCTGGAAGAACGGCAAGGCGGCCCAGAGGATGATCGGCGTGGCCAGCACGAATTCCAGGTAGCTCGCCGTCTGGTGCCCGATCCAGTCGCGCACCGGCAGCGCCACCAATTCGCCCATCGTCAGGATGACAAGCGGCACCGCGGCGGCGGCCGAAATCCACATCCGGCGTGTAAAGTCGGTTAGTTCCTCACTCGGCTCGTCAGTTGGCAGCATCGGCTCCAGCGCCATGCCGCAGATCGGGCAGGCACCGGGCGCGTCGCGGATGATCTCGGGGTGCATCGGGCAGGTGTACTGGACGTCCGCGGGGGCCGCCTTTGGGTGCTCAGAGCTCCGGCCCGTTGCGTAGAACCATGGGTCTCTTTTGAACTTCGTCTGGCACTTCTCGGAGCAGAAATGGAAGGTCTTGTCCCCAAACTCCGCGTGCCGCCCGTCGGGCCTGACCGCGACCTTCATCCCGCAGACCGGGTCCTTTGCCGTCTCCGTTCCCGCCGGGATATCGGACCCCGCGTGATGATGATCGTGGTCCATGGTGTGTGAACCTTTCTGGTTCTGTCGCAGTTTCACGCCTCCAGCGACTGGAAGCTCAAGTCACTTTCGATGGTGGTCGTGATCGCCTTCGCTGACAGGATTGCGCGCAAGGAACACCCGCACGAACAGGAAGGCCAGCGCCATGCCGACGAGGCCGATCACGACGATCAGCGGGTCGGACTGCCACTTCATCGCGGCGAAGGCAGCCAGCACCACGGCATCGAGCGCGATGGCCGCCAGCAGCACCCAGCCACGTGCGCCGATCTCCTCGCGCAGATGCCGGAACACGCCCAAGTGGATGATCATGTCCATCACCAGATAGAAGAAGGCGCCAAGCGAGGCGATCCGGCTGAGGTCGAAGAAGACCGTCAGGAAGCCTGCGATCACGACGGTGTAGACGAGCGTATGGTCCTTGATCGTGCCCGGCATCCCGAAATGACTGTGCGGAATCATCTTCATCTCGGTCAGCATCGCCAGCATCCGCGAGACCGCGAACACGCTGGCGATCAGGCCCGACGCCGTGGCCACCAGCGCGAGCGCCACCGTCAGATAGAAGCCAGTTTGCCCGAGGGCGGGCTGGGCCGCCTCGGCCAGCGCGTAGTCCTTCGCCGCCACGATGCGGTCGAGCGGTAGGCTGGATCCGACCGCGAAGGCGACAAGCAGATAGACGACCGCGCAGATCGCAATGGACAGGACAATGGCCCGGCCCACGTTTTTATGTGGCTCGGTGAGTTCGGCACCGCTGTTGGTGATCGTGGTGAAACCCTTGAAAGCGAGGATCGACAGCGCGACGGACGCCACGAAGCCGGTTGTGCCCAGGTCTCCGCCCGTGGCCTCGAACGAGATCCCACTTGCCCAGAGACCGGCCACCCCGAACAGCGCGATGCCGCCGACCTTGAGTACGGCCATGATGATGGACAACAGCCCTACCGAACGGTTGCCGGAGACGTTCACGAGATAGGCAATGACGATCAGCCCGACGCCCAGAACCGGAACCAGAACGCTGTCAGGATCGCCGCCGAACGCCCGCAGCGTGTAAGTCCCGAAGGTGCGCGCGACGAGACTTTCGTTGATGACCATCGACAACGCCATCAGGAGTGAAGCGCCCGCCGCGATCGTCACCGGCCCGTAGGCTTTCGTCAGGATCATCCCGATGCCGCCCGCAGACGGAAACGCGTTAGACATCTTGATGTAGGTGTAGGCGCTGAACGCGGTCACGATTGCACCGACGACAAAAGACAGCGGGAAGAGCGGCCCGGCCAGTTCGACGATCTGTCCTGTCAGCGCGAAGATACCCGCGCCGATCATCACACCGGTGCCCATGGCCACTGCGCCCGGCAATGTGATGCTGTTTTTCTTGTAGGCGGCCGCCATCAGGATTCCTTCTTGGTTTTGCGTCGGGTCGCGATCCAGAGCAGCGGCAATCCTGTGACCAGGCCGAGGCCAAGCACCGCCCATGTCGCCCGCCCGAGGTCCCCGCTGACCGCCTCCCCGCCGAAATGGGCGAGCAGGAAGCTCGCCGGAACGATGCCAGCCAGTGTCGCAAGCGCGAAACGCCAAGCATGCAGTCGGCTGAGTCCGGCTGCGTAGCTGATCATGTCGAAGGACACGAAGGGCATCAGGCGGCTGGCAAAAACCGTCGCCGTCAACGCGGTCTGCGACCCGAGCAGACCGGCGTCCATCCGATCACCGAACACCCGTCGCAATACATCATGCCCCAGAACTCGTGCCAGGCCGAACGCGATCAGCGCCCCAAGCTCTGCGCCGATCACGACCTGCACTGTGCCCCAGAGATGTCCGTAGGCAGCCCCGGCGGCCAGCGCAATCGGCGCGCTCGGGATCGGGCTCGCAACGACTGCGACGGTCATCAGCGTGACGATCACAACGGGCCCCCAGAAGCCAGCGCGCGCCACCAGCATATCGAGACGTTCACCGTCCATCAGTCCACGTGCCTCGGTGAAGACCGATGGCGCGATCTGCCAAACGCCGAGCAGGACGATCCCGAAGATCGCCAGGCCTCCGAGTGTGGCGGCGCGCAGGCTCATCTCAGATCGCCTCTACGGCCTTCGCCAGCAGCTCGCGGACCTGGCCCGCGACGGCCATCAGTTGAGCGTTTTCGATAGCCTGCATCGACGCCACCGGGTCGATGGCGCTGACATCAACACCACCCTCGACTTCGCGCAGGATGACGTTGCAGGGCAGCATCGCACCGACCCGCGGCTCGATTTCGATTGCCTGATGCGCCATCTTCGGGTTGCAGGCGCCGAGAATGCGATAGGCCGGCAGCTCGACGTCGAGCTGCTTTTTCATCGTCGCCTTGACGTCGATCTCGGTCAGCACGCCGAAGCCGTGCTCCGAAAGCGCTTTTCGCGCACGCGCGTCGACGTCGTCGATAGCCGCGCCGGACATCATTCGATTGATTGTATAGGTCATTCAGAAGTCTTTTCGCTCATTTCCGAAGATATTTCGCGAAGGCGGCTATGGTCAAAACCACGATAACAAGAATCAGGATCCATGCGATCCAGCCAATCCCCATAGCGAAATCCACTTAGGGCCCATTTCGTTCCAGTTCATCATCTGCGTGTCCTGTTGTTCTGTCACTGACTACACCCTGGATTCGGCCGTCGCGCCAACATGGGGCATCCAGCAGAGACACGACGTGGATGTGGCGAAAGCCGGGCACCCCTGTCGGGTGCCCGGCTCAGACTGCTGACAAAGGCCTGGCGGTAGCCGGGCCTTTGTGATTCAAGAATTGATGCTCAAGAAGCCCTCGCCGGAGCAGACGACGCTCGAGATGGTGACGCTCGAGGAGTTGGTTCCGAAGGATCACCTGCTTCGCAAGATCGAGGCTGTGATCGACTTTTCGTTCATCCACGAGCGCGTCGCCGGGCTCTATTGCGCCGACAACGGCCGGCCGCCGCTGGATCCGACCTTGATGTTCAAGGCGCTGTTCGTCGGCTATCTGTTCGGCATCCGCTCCGAGCGCCAGCTGGTGCGGGAGATCGAGGTCAATGTCGCCTATCGCTGGTTCCTGGGCCTGAAGCTCACCGATCGGGTCTTCGACGCCTCGACGATCAGCCAGAACCGCCGGCGCCGCTTCCAGGAGGACGGTGTTCCCCGGGCCATCTTCGAGGCGATCGTCGAACAGGCGATCTCGCACGGCCTGGTCGACGGGCGGGTGCTCTACACCGACTCCACCCATCTGAAGGCGAACGCCAACAAGAACCGCTTCGACTGGGAACCGCGCGCCAAGAGCACCGCCGATTACTGGGACGATCTCGACGCGGCGGCGAGGCCGAGCGGGCCGCCCACGGCCAGAAGCCGCTGCAGCGCAGGGAGCGGGAGCCGGCCGTCAAAGACACGAAGATCTCGCGCACCGATCCCGACAGTGTAGCCGCCGCATGAAAACTGACCCGGTCGCCGATTGATTTCTGCCCCAGCCGATAGGCTGGGCCCGACGCGTGTTGCGGAGGGCCCGGATGAT
>NZ_JBEPTK010000020.1 GCF_040549485.1 Constrictibacter sp. MBR-5 | reverse complement strand
TGAGTGCCGGTTTTGCGGCGGTGTTGGGGCGACCCGCCCCCGCACCCTACACTCGATTGTTTGGGGGGGGGGGGGGGGCCCCCCCCCCCCCCGCGCCGCATCACTTCTTGACGAACGGGCAACCGCCGTCGGCGAGCGGCCGGAAGGCCTCGTCGCCCGGAATCGTCGTCAGGATCTTGTAATAGTCCCACGGACCCTTCGACTCCGCCGGTGTCTTCACCTGGACCAGATACATGTCCCGGACCACGCGGCCGTCTTCGCGAACCTTCGCGTTCTTGGTCATGAAGTCGTTGACCGGCATCTCCTTCATCTTGGCCGAAACCGCCTTGGCCTCGTCCGTGCCCGCCGCTTCGATGGCCTTCAGATAGTGGGCGACGGCACTGTAGGTGCCGGCCTGGATGTAGGTCGCGGGCTTGCCGTGCCTCTCCTGGAAGCGCTTGTTCCAGGTACGTGTTTCGTCGTTCTGGTCCCAATAGAAGGCCGTCGTAATGACCAGCCCCTGCGCCGTCTTGAGACCGAGGGAGTGGATGTCCGGCAGGAACACGAGCAGGCCGGCGAGCCGCTGGCCGGCTTCGACGATGCCGAACTCGGAGGCCTGCTTGATCGAGTTGATCGTGTCGCCGCCGGCGTTCGCAAGGCCGATGACCTTTGCGCCGGAGCCCTGGGCCTGCAGCAGGAAGGAGGAGAAATCCGACGTGTTCAGCGGCACGCGCACGGAGCCGAGGACGGTGCCACCCGCCTCCTTGACGAACTTCGACGTGTCGCGCTCCAGAGCCTGACCGAAGGAATAGTCGGCGGAGAGGAAGAACCAGGTGTCGCCGCCCTGCTTCACCAGTGCCTTGCCGGTTCCCGAGGCGAGCGCATACGTGTCGTAGGCCCAGGAGAAGCCGGTCGGTGAGCACTCCTTGCCGGTCAGGTCGGACGAGGCGGCGCCGGTGTTCAGGTGGATGCGGTTCTTCTCGCGCGTGATCGCCTGGACGGCCAGCGCAACTGCGGAGTTGCCGACGTCGGCGATCGCGTCGACACCCTCCTGGTCTACCCACTGGCGCGTGATGTTGGAGCCGATATCCGCCTTGTTCTGGTGGTCGGCGAAGACGACCTCGACCGGTTTGCCGAGCACCTTGCCGCCATAATCCTCCACGGCCATGCGCGCGGCGATCACCGATCCGGGACCGGTATTGTCGGCATACAGGCCAGACTGGTCGTTCAGGACACCGATCCGCACGACGTCCCCGGACACATCGGCCGCCGCCGGCAGAGCCGACGCCATCAGGGCCGCACCGAGCAACAGAGAAAGACGTGAGCGCATTGTGTTTCCTCCGATGTTTTTCGTCTTGTCTCAACGCGTATCATCGGAGCGTACATCGGTCGAGAGGCCGCCGGTTACCGCCCCGTGTGGCGCCCGGATCGCGGCAGTTTCTTGCGGCGCAGCGTCTCACCACCGTCCGGATGGCCGGCGCCGGAAGCATCCGCCCCTATGATGAGGCCGCTTCGGCTCGTTCCTCGGCAACCTCCGCCTCGAATGCGGGCGCAATCAGCCCGCGCGCCGCCGCATGGCGGGCCATCACCATGCTGTCGGCGGCGACGAGCAGGGTGCTGCCCGCCGCTTCGACCTGGCGACCGAGTTCCGCGATGCCCTCGTCCCGTTCGGCGCTCCGGGTGACGTCGCGGATGTAGATCGCCTCGACCCGCCCGGGATGTTCTTCCACGATCTGGGCGTAGATCTCCGGATCCCTCTGGCCGCTGTCGCCGATGAGGACGAAGGGGAGCGTGTCGTACAGCTCCAGCATGTTCCGGATGAGTGCCAGCTTGTGGCCCTTGGCGCGGCGGGGCAGGGGGTTGGCCAGCGTCAGTCCCCACTCGCGCAGGAACAGGATCGGCCCGACGGGGATCTCGTGGCGATTGAAGAACTCGTCGAGGAGTTCGTAGATGCTCCAGGGCCCGCGCGAGACGTAGAGCATCGGGTTCATCTCGTCGCCGGTGCGGCCGCGATGCAGTGCACTCAGCAGCGCGGCGGTGCCGGGGAAGGCGACCCGGTCGGCCGGATCCTGCATGAACAGGCGCCACAGCATCTTCGCCTTGTTGGCGACCCCGGTGTAGACGACGGTGTCGTCGATGTCGCTGATGGTGACGAGCCGGCAGGTCGGCGGCGGTATGAACACCTCGCCCTGCGCGACGACGGGCTCCCGGCCCTCCAGCGTCACCTCCACGGTGTGCCAGCAACAAGCCGCGGGCGGCGGTCGCTCAAGACGGAGGTGGATGCGGAAATAGCCGTCGCGATCGGTCGATATGCGTGCTTCGTCCCTGCCGAACCGGGCGGTGAGGTCGGCGCCGGACACCCCGCGCTGCAGCGTCCGGCGCACGAGGTCGGCGAAGGCGGCGCCGCTGGGCGGCCCGCCATACTGGTGCAATACGCGGCCGATCAGGAAAATCTCCGTCGCCGAACCGTACCCGCGATAGACGAGAACGGCGACACCCCCGCCGCCGCGCGCGGCACGACGGACCGGGCGGCCGAGAACCCGCGCCATGCGCCTGAGCGCATCGAACCTGCGCGCGAACCAACCTCTTCCCGTCATCCCTGCCGACCGCCTTCTTCGGAAAATCCGCGCCACGCGTGGCGCCTCGGGGTGGGTATGAGGATTTCCAACGTGTCAGCCGCGAAGATGTTCGCTCGGGCCGGCCCGTTTGGACGCGCGGCGATCCAGCCAGTGCATTCGGGAGAAGCCGGGTCGCCCGGTGAGGACGGAACCCACCCAAAAGGGGCGAGTTTCAGCTGCCTGACAGCATCATGCTGGCCCGGTTCTCGATTCATGGAAGTTCAAATGCTTCGCCAAACGACGTCGTTGTTGGTTGCGCTCATCTGTGCGGGCTGCGGCCCGAACGCCGGAAACGGCGGGGCGTCAGCGCTCGTGGGTACGGGAACGACGGCCGTGACCGCGCTCTCCGGTGCCAGCCGTTCGACCACCGGGACGGTGGACAGCCCGGGTCTGAGCGCTGCCATGCACGATCGGGAACGGAGCGAACAGGCGGTGGCGGGGGCCCTGGCGGCGCTCGGGTTCGAGCGGGTGAAGGGGATCGCGATCGACGGTCGGCAGTTCACCGCAGCGGGCGAGCGCGAGGACGTCGCGGTTCGGCTTGCCGGGGAATGGCTTCCGGACGGCGGCCCGCCGGCACTGGACCAGCGGCTCCGCGCCCGGGGTTATGGCGATCTTGGCTCCGTCACGCGCGCCGGGCGTACCGCTTCCCTGCCGGCCACACGCGGCGGAACCCCTGTGACCCTGCACATTGACGAACGGCGGGGCATACTCGTCGAGGCGCTCCCGGATATCTGACGGCCGGCAGCGGTTACCGACCGTCAGATGGCCAGGTCCTTCAGGCAGTAGTCGCGAAGCACCCTGCCGAACGTCTCGTCGTTGAAGCGGAATTCGTCGATACGGTCGGCGAAGGGACGATAGAGGAACGGAGTCTCTTCGGGATGCTTTTGCCGCCGCGCGTCGATGGCGACGGCGATGACCGCCGCCCGGTCGGCGATGCGCTGCTCGTCGTAGGTCGCCTCGCCGTACTGCTGCATGCTGAGCGCCGCCTTGGCGCCTAGCACCGAACTGCGGCGGTGGAAGCCGAAGGTGATCGAGATACGCATGTCGGGCGAAGTGTTGGCGAACGATCCGTGCAGCGTCTGGCGGTTCACGATGGTGACGTCGCCGGCGGCACAGATCAGCGGCACGGCACCGGGAAGCTGCTCGCTGCCACCGTTCTCCGCCACCATACGCTTGATGTCGGCGCGGCCCAGCTTGTGCGTGCCCGGCATGACCCAGAGGGCGTTCCCGGCCGTCGTGGGGTAGAGCTGGACCTGGAAGTTGAAGCCGTGGATGCCTTCGTCCCAGTTCGGCGCGTTCCAGTGCGTGACGCCGTCCTGGTGCCAGGCGACCGAGCCGCCGAGGCCGGGCTGCTTGACGAAGATCACGTCGTTGAAGGGCACGAAGTCCTCGCCGTTGATGGATTCGGCGATGGTCAGAAGCTGCGGGTGTCCGTAGAGGCGCAGACCGGCGGGCATGTACTGGCACATGCCGCGCATCTGGTGCACGACGTAGGCGGGCGCGTCGCTTTCCGGCGTCGGCTCCGCCATGCGGCTGGGGTGCCGCCCGCCGAGAAGCTCGGTACCGCCGACGGGATCCGACAGGGGACGGATCAGGTTGTAGGGGTTGCGCTTCGCATCGAGCCCGAGCGCCTCGCGGCCTTTCGCGTCGAGCGTGGCGCCGGGGGCGACGGGGGCGCGCTCCAGCATGTCCGTCGCCTCGCGGCGAAGCTCGGCGATCTCGTCGGCGCCGACGACGCCCTCGAAGATATAGAAGCCGTGCTTCCAGTAGGCGGCGAGGATGTCGGGATGCAGGCGGCCCTCGGCGTCGAAGCGCACGGGACCACGGTTTCCGATTTCGGCGGCACGCCGCATCCCCTCCTGGCGATAGGCGGCCATGCCCTCGGCGTGCTTGGCGAGGCTCGGTTCCGGGGAGGCTGCTGTAACGGTAGCCATGGACGCACCCTCTTCTCTTCCTGATTGATCGGTTGGTTCCGGGCGAGGCGAACGAAGACCCTTATTCGGCGGCATGCGCCGCCTTCGTCGGTCCCCATGTCTTGAGCACGGGCAGGACCTCCTTGGCGAACAGCCTCAGGCCGCGCTCCGCCACCTCGTACGGCGTGCCGCCGAAGCGGAAGGCGATGTTCAGTTCGAAGTCGCCGACCACCTTCCGGCGCTGTTCCAGGTCACGCAGGATCTTTTCCGGCGTGCCCCAACTCGCGGCCTTCATAAAGCCGGCCGTAGCGCCTTCGAGGCCGCCGCTGCGGGCGATCTCCGCCTTCTGCTGATAGGAGTCGTAGCCCTTCACCGACTTGAAGTGCTCGCCCAGGAATTCGTAGTGGTAGAAGTTGCTCTCGACGAACTTCCCCTGGTAACGGCGAGCCTCTTCCTCGGTCATTGCCAGGTCGGTGCCGCAGACGCCGAAATCGGTCAGCATGGGGCAGGGCGGCTCGGTGCCGTGGTACTTGCGGTGCAGTTCCCGGCCACGCTCGATGCCGGGTGCGCGCATCTCCCAGGGCCGGTCGGCGAACATCACCATGTGGGCGCCGAGCTTTGCCGCGGAGTCGATAGAATCCTCGCTGGACGCCACCGCATAGATGCGGCCGTCGAAGGAATGTTGCGGCCGTGGCCGCAACTCGGTGCGCGGCTGCTTGTAGTAGGGCCCGTCGCCTTCGATGAAGCCCGTCCTCAGCGCCTCGATGATCATCGGCGCCGCCTCGTCGAAGCGGCCGCGCGATTCGTCCATGCTGATCCGGAACGTGTCGAACTCGCGCCGCGCAAGGCCGCGGCCCATGCCCAGGCGCAGTCGGCCCTTGCTCAGCATGTCGAGCACCGCCGCGTTCTCCGCGATGCGCAGCGGATCGTGCCAGGGCAGGATGACCGCGGCCGTACCCACGTCGACGTTCGGGCACAGCGCGGCCAGATGGGTCATCAGGTGGATGTTGTCGGGGACGAAGGAGTAGTCGTTGAAGTGATGCTCAGCCGACCAGAGGCAGTCGAAACCGGAATCGGCGGCGATCCGCGCCAGCCGGATCTCTTCGTCCCACACGCGATGGTCGGGACAGTCGTCCCAGCCGTAGCTGGCGAAGACCATCATCATGCCGACGTCCATGGCGGCGTCTCCTGGATCGTTTCTGCTTGTTCGTTGCGAAGATGCTTTCACGCGAGGCGGGCACCCGCAAGAGCCGGACGGAACCTGTGCATCGCCCCACCGTACGGGACGGTGTCCGGGGTCGGGGAGCCGCATTGACCAGACCGCACTATGAGACCGTTGCGCCGAATACGGATTCCGCTCGCGTGGCGGTCCGTCGTGCAAGCCTCGTGTGCTGGTGGCCTCTCATGGCGGCGGTGCTGCTGCTCGCCGCGCTCTGGTGCGGGCCGTTGCCGGCGATGAGCCGCATCGCCTTCTCGCCGCACATGATCCTGCATCTGGGCGTCGTGGGCGCCGCCGCGCCGTTGCTCGCCTTCGGACTGATCCGCGCCCGCCTTCTGCCGCACCGGGGCGTCACCGTCGGTTGGGCCGTCGCCGCCTCGCTGCTGGAGTTCGTCGTCGTGTGGGGCTGGCACGCGCCCGGGCTGCACGCGTTGGCGGCCCGCCAGCCCGCCTACTTTGCTGTGCAGCAGGCGAGTTTCCTCGTCGCCGGTCTCGCCGTCTGGGGAGTGGGGTTCGCGGACCGCTCGCGCGCCGCCGCAGGGGCTGGCCTGCTGGCGATGCTCACGACCTTCATGCACATGACGATGCTGGGCATCCTGCTGACGCTGGCGCGGGAGCCGCTGTACGCGGCGGACATCTGCCGGGGCGCGTTCGGTTTTGATCCCCTCGAGGATCAGCAGTTCGGCGGGGTGCTGATGACGGTCGTCGGCGGTCTGCCCTACCTCTGCGGCGGAGGCGTGCTGGCTTGGCGTCTCGTTTCCGGACGGGCCGAGGCGAAGGCTTGAGCCGTTGCAGCGACCGTGTCAGGTCCGGCGAGGCAAGGCGCCCGAATGCGATGACGCCGCCGGTGGATTATCGATCAGGCGGCGTAGCCACGGCAGAGGCGGAGGTGGCCCACGGCGGCGAAGCAGCCGCCGAGCAGGCAGAGCAGGGGCCAGAGCGGGCTGGTCATCAGCCAGAAGGGGATATCGGAGTAGTAGGATGCCAACTCGCCGAGGTGACCGACGCCCATTGCCTCCAGGAGCGTTTCCACCGTAATGGGCGGGGAACCGCCGAGTTCGCCCAAGGCGAACGTCTCGACGCCGAGTATGCAGAATGCTCCGATCAGGAGCTGCCAGCCCAGCACCAGCACCTTTTCCGCTCCGTGCGTTCAATCCAGGCCATCGTTCGGCCCCACAATGAAGCGATACTGACGGCAAATGGTTGACGGATTGTGTATGCGCGCGGCCCATCGTCTCATTTCGTTTCGCGATGCCGCACGGGTCACCGTCCTGTGCGTCGCCTTGGCGGCGACCGCTTCGCCGGCCGTCGCGATCACGCTCGAAACCTATTTCCTGGAGTTGTCCGACCGGGAACGCGGCGCCTACCTGACGGGCTTCGTGGAGCTTTTCGCTCACGATACGGCGCGTGACGACGCCTATCGCGAGTGCGTCGACGCGACCGGTGCCGCCGGATTGCACGAGGCACTGTCCAAGACCGTTCTGAACGATCCCCGAATGCTAACCTACGAGGCGACGCCATGGATCCTCTATACGGCGGCGAGCCTGTGCAACCGGCCGGGCACAAAGCCGCCCCCGCCGCCCGCCGTGCGACAGGCGGAAGGCGTGCGGGATGAATCGGGCGCTACCTCCGGCCTCGCGGGGTTGGAACGGCCCGAGATCGAAACGCCAGCAGCGACGGACGAGCCGGATCACCGCACTGCGCTCCTGACCATCGCCGGGGTGATCGGCGGCGCTGCGTTGGGCCTCTCCGCTGCGGTCGCCCTCGGACGCCTGCGCCGCGAGCGATCGCAACGGCCCTAACAGGATCTTAACGTGACGGCGTTACGGTCGTGGCTGCGGTCGCAGGTACTGTCGAAACAGGTTGGAATTGACTAAGTTTCAGCGGACGCGTTCGCGGTCCGGTATTAGCGGCGGCAGCCGACGGCCGCTCGCTGTCAAAAACATCGGCTCACTGCATCGCGCCAACCCCGTTGCGCGACGTGAACGGGCTGAATGACGCGAAGCGTGAGACCTTAGGGGAGCTTCGGATGCAGCCTAAGCAGGCACTGGCGCGGGCGATAGCGGGGACGCGGCGGGCTTTCTGGTTCGTGGCCGTGTTCAGCCTCGGCATCAACCTGCTGATGCTCACCGTCCCGCTCTACATGATGCAGATGTTCGATCGCGTCGTACCGACGCGCAATGTCGACACGCTGCTCTGGGTGTCGCTCATCGCCATCGTCTCGCTGGCCGTGATGGCGACCCTGGAGGGCGTCCGCGGCAGGCTCATGGTTCGACTGGCGAGTTGGTTCGACCGCGAACTCAGCGGGCCGATCCTCGCCGGCGCCTTCAACGATTCGCTGCGCGCTGGAGGATTGCGGGGGGCGCAGCCACTGCGCGAACTCGCCAGCGTCCGGTCCGTCCTGACGGGCGGGGGCCTTTTCCCGCTCTTCGACGCGCCGTGGGTGCCGATCTTCGTGTTCATCATCTTCCTGTTGCACTGGCACCTGGGCGTCATCGCGGTCGTGGGAGGCATCGTCGTCTTCGCCTGCGCCGTGATGAACGACATCACGACGCGGACTCCGCTCAAGGAAGCCAACGCGGTCAGCGCCCGTTCGCTCTACAAGGCCGACGCCGTCGTGCGGAATGCCGATGTCGTGGCCGCCATGGGCATGATGCCCGATCTGATCCGGCGTTGGTCCAGGGACAATGAAGGTGGACTGGTCAAGCAGGTCGAGGCCAGCGACCGCGGCAGCATGATCACCTCGATGGCGAAGCTCGCGCGCATGCTGATCCAGATCGGCATGCTCGGCTACGGGGCGTGGCTGGTGACCGGGCACGAACTCACCGGTGGCGGCATGATCGCCGCGTCGATCATCCTCGGCCGGGCGATGGCGCCGATCGAGCAGTCGATCGGCGCCTGGCGCGGGCTGGTCGCCGCGCGCAACGCCTTCCGCTCGATCTGCACGCTGCTCGAGCGGACGCCGGCAACCGGGGAGGGGATGAGCCTGCCTCGTCCGACCGGGAGACTGTCGGTGGAGGGCGTCAGCTTCGTCCCGCCCGGTACGCGGGAGCCGGTCCTGCGCGGCGTCTCCTTCCAGCTCGAAGCCGGCGAGGTGCTCGGCCTGATCGGTGCTTCCGCGGCCGGGAAGACGACGCTCTCTCGACTGCTGGTCGGCAGCTGGGCGCCAACCGCGGGCCACGTTCGGCTGGACGGTGCCGACGTCGCCGTATGGGAGGCGGTCGATCGCGGCAGGCACGTCGGCTACCTGCCGCAGGATGTCGAACTCTTCGAAGGCACGGTGCGCGAGAACATCGCGCGCCTTCAGGAGGGTTCCGACGAAGACGTGGTGGCGGCGGCCGAGCTCGCCGGCGTGCACGAAATGATCCTCCGGCTGCCGCAGGGCTACGATACCCAGATCGGCGACGGCGGCCTCAAGCTCTCGGGCGGACAGCGCCAGCGCGTCGCGCTCGCCCGGGCGGCATACGGCTCGCCGCGCCTCCTCGTCCTGGACGAGCCCAACTCGAACCTCGACAGCGACGGCGAACAGGCCCTGACCAACGCGATCCGCAGGCTGCAGGCGAGTGGCACGACGATCGTCATCGTGGCGCACCGGCCTTCGATCCTCGCTCAGGTCGACAAGCTCCTCGTCCTGCGTCAGGGCGGTGTCGAAACGTTCGGTCCGCGCGACGAGGTCATGGCCAAGGTCGCGCCCGGACTGCGCTCGCCGCCTCGCCCCAGCCTCGTCGCGACCGCGACCGAAACGCCTGGACGGCCCGCATGATCGGCGCATTCAAAGACCGCGTTCGCGGTGCCCTGGCGCGCCGGCGGCCCGCGGAGTACGAGCTCGATGAGGACGAAGCCGGCCAGGGCGATACCCCGACCGTCTCGATGCGGGCGATGGGGCTGCACGGCACCGCGACGTTCGGGCTCGTCGTGGTCGCGATCTTCTTCGGCGTCTTCGGCATCTGGGCGGCCTCTGCCGATCTCGAAACCGCGGCCATCGCCGGCGGCCATGTCGTCGTCGGCAGCAATCGGAAGGTCGTTCAGCATCTCGAAGGCGGAATCGTGCGGCAGATTCTGGTGCGCGAGGGCAGTCAGGTGGAGGCGGGCGACCCGTTGGTCGAACTCGAGGAGACGCAGCCGGAGTCCACGCTCGGCATGGTCCGCGTGCGGCTCCACCACGCTGCGGCGCGCGAGGCGAGGCTGATCGCCGAGCGCGAAAAGCACGAGACGATCACGTTTCCGGACTGGCTGGTCGCCGAGGGCAGAACAAATCCGGAGGTGGCGGAAATCGTCGCCTCTCAACGGCGCATCTTCGAAAGCCGGAAGAGTTCGATCGAGAGCCAGACCTCCATCCTCGAGCAGCGTGTGGCGCAGTATCGCGAGGAGATCTCGGGGCTGAACTCCGAGATCAAGGCGGAGACCGAACAGCTCCGGCTGATCGCCGACGAGGTGAAGGATGTGGAGTTCCTCGTGAACCGCGGCCTCGAGCGGCGCTCGCGGCTCCTGCAGCTGCAGCGTCAGGCGGCAGACATCGAGGGAAGCCGTGCTCGCAACAGGGCTCTCGTCGCCCGGGCCAAACAGAGCATCGGCGAGACCGAACTGCGGATCATCGACCTCTCCACGAACATGAACCGCGAGGTCAACGAGGAGCTGCGGGAGGTTCAGGCGGAGGTGGCCGACCTCTGGGAGCGAAACCGCGCGGCCGAAGACATCATGACCCGCACCGTCATCCGCTCGCCCGTATCCGGTACCGTGGTGAACCTGAAGATATTCACCGCCGGCGGCGTGATCGCGCCGCGCGAGCCGCTGATGGAGATCGTGCCGGTCGACGACGACCTGGTCGTCGAGGCGCGGGTGGACCCCAGCAACATCGACAGCGTCCATCCCGGCCTGCGCGCCAACGTCAAGTTCAGCGCCTTCACGGCTCGGAACGTCGAGATGATCGAGGGGCATGTGGAACGCGTCTCGGCCGATTCGCTCGTCGATGAACGGACCGGCATGACCTATTACACAGCCCGCATCGTGTTCGACCAGAAGGAGCGCGAGCGGCTCGGTGGGCTCGAGCTCTATCCCGGCATGCCGGCCGAGGTGATGATCATCGCCGGCGAGCGGACCGCGCTGTCCTACATCATGCGCCCGCTCACCACCAGCTTCGGCCGGGCGATGCGGGAGGACTGAGCCGGTGGCGGCCTGGGGAGTTCGAGTGGCAGCCGCGGCCGTCTTGGCGGCAGCCCTCCTGGGGACGCGCGGCGGCGCCCAAGCCGCCGACGGCAGCGGCGGACCGTCATTGTCGATTCCGATCGCATGCGCGATTGGCGACGACTGCTGGGCCTTCCAGTATTTCGACCACGATCCGAGCCCTGGCGCGCGGGACTATGCCTGCGGCGCAAGGAGCTACGACGGACATACGGGCACCGATTTCGCCCTGCGGGATGCAGCCCAGATCGAGAAGGGGGTGCGGGTAGTCGCCGCGGCGCCGGGCACCGTGCGGGCGGTGCGCGACGGCATGGCCGACCGGCTCTTCGAGCCCGGCGACAGCGCGGCCCTGAAGGGCAAGGATTGCGGCAACGGGGTCGCCGTCACGCATGGCGGCGGCTGGGAAACGCAGTACTGCCATCTGCGCCGGGGGAGCATTCGCGTCAGGCCGGGGCAGGCGGTCGATGCCGGCGACACGCTCGGAACGGTCGGCCTGTCCGGCCGCACGCAGTTTCCGCATGTGGAACTGGTGGTCCGGCACGAGGGCAAGGCGATCGATCCATTCACCGGTCCAGTACCCGCGACCGGATGCGGATCGAACGCGAAGTCGCTGTGGAACGCGGGGGCCCGGGCTGCGCTCGACTATTCGCCCGTCGATATCCTCGCGGTCGGCGTGACCGGGACGATGCCGTCCGCAGAGAAGGCGAAGGCGGGCACGCTCGCGGCCTCGGCTCTGCCGGCGGGTTCGCCGCTACTGGCGGCATGGGCGACGCTGGTCGGCGTGAGGGAGGGAGACATCCTGCGTCTCTCGCTGACGGCCCCGGACGGCAGCGTAGTCGTGTCCAAGGAGGACAGGCTGCGTCGGACGCAGATCTTCTACTTCAGCTTCGTTGGAGACAGGGCGCGCAGTCCCTGGCCGCCGGGGGATTATGTCGCGCGCGCTGAGTTGGTCCGTGCGGGAGCCGGTGCAGAGCTGCGACGCACCGGCGAGACGGTGGTGCGGGTCCGCTGACGCCGGGTTGCCGAGCGGTCCCGTCCTGACCATGATCGCCGCGACCGAAAGACCAACCGGAGATCTGCATGAACCGCGAAACCGTGCTCTGCGACGTCCGTGATCACATCGCGCTCGTCACCATGAACCAGCCGCCCGTCAACGCGCAGAACCGGCAGTTCCACGAAGACATGATGGCCGTCTTCGACGAGATCAGTGATCGGGCAGATGTGCGGGTCGCCGTCCTGACCGGAGCCGGCAAGTGCTTCTCCGCGGGGGCCGACATCAAGGGCCGCGCCGGCAAGACCATGGAGCCGGGCGAGGCGTGGGCGCACAACCGCCGTGCCCGCGAGTGCTTCCATTCGATCATGGAATGCAAGAAGCCGGTCATCGCGGCCGTCAACGGTCCGGCACTCGGGGCCGGCCTGGCGGTTGCGGCCTCCTGCGATATCCTTGTGGTGTCCGAGACGGCACTCTTGGGTCTGCCCGAGATCGATGTCGGGCTTCTCGGCGGCGGCCGGCATGCGATGCGGCTGTTCGGGCACTCGCGCACGCGGCGCATGATGCTCACCGGCTATCGGGTGCCGGGACCCGAACTCTACCGGTTGGGCGTCGCCGAGGCGTGCGTGCCGCCGGACCAGTTGATCGAGACGGCGATGGGCTTTGCGCGGGAGATCGCGTCGAAGAGCCCGGTGGCCGTCCGTCTGGCAAAGCAGGCGCTGAACACGATCGAGGAGATGAGCCTGCGCGACGGCTATCGCTACGAGCAGAACATGACGGTGGAACTCGGCGGACACGCCGATTCCCAGGAAGCCATGCGGGCGTTCTCCGAAAAGCGCGAGCCGAAGTTCACGGGACAGTGATCGGCTGCCGGTCCCGGCGGCGCCGTGACGGCGGGATTCGCCGTAACACGATATTGCCGGAGTCGGGCTCGTATGGCAGAAGACTCCAGCCCCTCCCTTATGGAGGGTGCGGCAGGCGGCGCGATTCCACCGCGCCGTTCGCCGGAGGAGCAATGGGGGCTTGAGAATGCCGAGCCTACGGACGGCCGGCTCGGGACTTCGAGAGCGTCTTGAGATGAGGGCGGGATGAGCGGTATGCGCGTGGCCATTCTCCCCGGTGTCGCTGCGATGGCGTTGCTGGTCGGGTGCAGCGGGGCCGGCGGCCCGCGATCGGGAGCGAACGGCGGCGCCTGGAATTCCGGCTCGTCCATCGCGACGTCATCTTACGAGGAACGCGGGTCCTACAAGGTCGGGCGGCCCTACCGCGTGTTCGGGGTCTGGTACACGCCGAAAGAGAATTTCGCCCATTCCGAGGTCGGGGTCGCCTCCTGGTATGGCGCCGACTTCAACGGGATGCCCACTGCGAACGGCGAGAAGTACGACATGTACGCGCTGACCGCAGCCCACCCGACGCTGCAGCTTCCGAGCATCGCCAGGGTGACCAACCTGGAGAACGGTCGCGCCGTGGTCGTCAGGATCAACGACCGTGGCCCCTTTGCGAACAGCCGTGCGATCGACCTCTCCTATGCCGCAGCGGAAGCGCTCGGCTTCGCCCGACAGGGAACGACGCAGGTCCGGATCGACGTGATGCCCGAGGAAAGCCGCAAAGTGGCTGAACTCGCGCGCGACGGCGCCGATGTCGAGACGCAGATGGCGGCGCTCGGCGACGCGGTGCGTGGGCAGCAACGCGGCGCGGTCTCGACGGTGGCGAGCGACGATGCGGTGATTCGCGCAGCCAGCTATGCGCCGGCCGTCCAGGATTCGAACCTCTACATCCAGGCGGGCGCGTTCGTGCAGCGCGACAATGCGGTCCGCCTCAGCGCGGCGCTCTCACGATTCGGCAAGACCCGCATCGACACCGTGGCGGCAGGCGGACGCAATCTGCATCGGGTGAGGCTGGGGCCACTGTCCGATGTCGCAGCAGCAGATTCTACGCTTTCGTCATTGCAGCGGAACGGCTACTCGTTGGCGCAGATTGTGGTCGAGTAGGGCCTGCGTCCCACTCCGGATGCGCGGGCTGGGATCCGTCAGCCGGGAAGCTTCCATGGTTCGTTTCTTTCGCGGCGCCATTGCCGCCCTTCTGGTCGTCGTCCATGCATCCTTCGCCTACGGCGAGGTGGCGATGGAGACGATTGCCAAGCACGCCATTCTGATCGACCTGAAGACGCACACGGTCCTGTTCGAAAAGGCGGCGGACGAACTCACGCCACCGGCGTCGATGAGCAAGCTGATGACGGCCTACATGCTCTTCGACCGCATCAAGCAAGGGCGTCTGTCGATGGAGGACACCTTCACCGTCAGCGAAAAGGCTTGGCGGATGGGTGGGTCGAAGATGTTCGTCGAGGTGAACAGCCGGGTGAAGGTCGAAGATCTCATCCGCGGGATCGTCATCCAGTCGGGCAACGATGCCTGCGTCGTCGTCGCCGAAGGTCTCTACGGGACGGAGGAGGCGTTTGCCAGTGCCGCGACCCGCAGGGCGAAAGAACTCGGCATGACCAACACGACCATCCGGAACGCATCCGGCTGGCCCAATCCTGAACATCTGACGACGGTGCGGGATCTCGCGACGCTCGCGCAGCACCTGATCGAGGATTTTCCTGAGTATTATCATTTCTACTCCGAACAGGAGTTCACCTATAACAACATCAAGCAGGGCAACCGGAATCCACTGCTCTACAAGGACATGGGCGTCGACGGTCTGAAGACCGGCCACACCGAGGATTCCGGCTACGGCCTCACCGCATCGGCCGAGCGTGACGGGCGGCGCCTGGTGCTGGTCGTCAACGGCCTGAAGAGCGTCAACGAACGATCGCGCGAAACCGAGCGGCTCCTGCAGTGGGGCTTCCGCGAGTTCGGCGCCTTCGATCTCTTCAAGGCCGGTGAAACCGTCGAAGCGGCGCCCGCCTGGCTCGGCGAGGTGCCGACGGTGCCGTTGGTGCTCGAGAGCGACCTGTCGGTTTCGCTGAAGCGCCACCTGCGCGACGACATGAAGGTCTCCGTCAGCTACTCGAGCCCGATCACCACGCCCATCAAGAAGGGCACGCCGGTCGGGACGCTGCGCGTGACGGCGCCCGGCTTGACGCCGATCGAGCGCCCGCTCGTCGCCGGAACCGATGTCGACCAACTCGGCATGTTCGGGCGACTGTTTGCCGCCGTGCGCTATCTCGTGGTCGGAATCGACAGTTGACGCGGGGCGCCGTATCGGACGCCGGAGAGACGCGCGGTTTCTTCGTCACGCTCGAAGGCGGGGAGGGGGCCGGCAAATCGACGCAGGCGCTCCTGCTGAAGGAATGGCTGGAGGCCAGTGGCCGCCGGACGCTGGTGACCCGAGAGCCCGGCGGTTCTGCACAGGGCGAGGCACTGCGCAGCCTCCTGATCACCGGTGCCGCGGAGCGCTGGGACCCGATCTCGGAGACGCTCCTGCATTTCGCTGCACGGCGAGAGCATTTGCGCGCAACCATCCGTCCGGCGCTGGCGCAGGGCAGGTGGGTCGTGTGCGATCGGTTCGCCGACTCCACGATGGCCTACCAGCATTTCGGCCAGGGCGTCGCAGCCGACTTCATCGAGGGGCTGTATGACACGGTGGTCGGGTCGGAGGGGCCGGCCCTGACGCTGGTTCTCGATCTGGATCCGGAACTCGGCTTCGCCCGGATCGCCGCACGGACCGGAGACGGCGGGCGCTACGAGGAGATGGACCGGGCCTTTCATCGTCGGGTGCACGAGGGCTTCCGGACGATCGCCGAAGGCGCGCCGGAGCGATGTATCGTCATCTCGGCCGACGCCGACGTCTGGACGGTCCAGGCTCGGCTCCGCGCCGCAATCGAGGCGCGGCTGGGACCGATCGCGAATGGCTGACGGCACCGAGGAGAAGTGGTCGCCCCGGCGCACCGCCGTCCTCATCGGCCACGGCGCGGCGGAGGCGACCCTGCTCCAGGCTTGGGCAGGCGGGCGTCCGCATCACGCCTGGCTGATCTCGGGCCCTCGCGGCATCGGCAAGGCCACGCTCGCCTATCGCTTCGCACGGTTCCTGCTTTCCAATCCCAAACCGGCCGGTGCCGATGTACCGGAGACGCTGGCTGTCACCGCGGACTCTGCCCTGTTCAACCGCATTGCTGCCGGCGGCCATTCCGACCTGCTCACCGTCGAGCGCGGGGTCGATGCGAAGGGCAAGGTGCGGTCGGGGATCGCGGTCGAGGATGTACGGCGGATCACCGAATTCCTCCATCGGACCGCCTTCGAGGGCGGATGGCGCGTGGTCATCGTCGATTGCGCCGATGATCTCAACCGGAACGGCGCGAACGCGCTCCTCAAGATTCTCGAGGAGCCGCCGCGCAACGCTATGCTTCTGCTGGTCTGCCACAGTCCCGGAACGCTGCCGCCGACCATACGATCCCGCTGTCGGCGGCTGACGCTGCAGCCGCTGGACGCGGAGGCGACCTGCGCCGTGATCGGCACCCATCGTCCGGACATCGGAGTGGATGACGCCGCGACACTGGCGCGGATCTCCGAAGGGCGGCCGGGTTACGCACTGGCTCTCGCCGAACAGGGCGGTCTTCAGCTGTTTCGCGATCTGATCGCGCTCTGCGGCACGCTTCCCGATCTCGACATCCCGAAGGCGCACGCCATGGCGGAGCGCTTCGCGGGGCCGAACGGGGCAGGGGCTTTCGAGGTATTCCAGGCGCTCTTCCGCTGGTGGCTGGCCCGGCTGGTCAGGGTCGGTGGCGCCGAAGCGCCGGCGCACCCCGGTGAGCCGCTGGACCTGGTTGCCGGCGAGGCGGCCCTCGTCGCCCGACTGGGTTCGGCCGCCAACCTTGATCGCTGGCTCGAGCTATGGGAGAAGACCGGCCGCCTCTTCGATCGCGGCGACGCTCTGAATCTCGACCGCAGGCAGGTGGTGCTCAACGCCCTACTGGCCCTTCGGACCGCCGTTCGTCCGCCCAGAGCCGTTGCTGTACGCTGAGGTGGCAGCTGCGAACGTGGCATGAGGATGCGTCGATGCCCGGGGCAAAGCCCTACTACATCACGACCCCGATCTACTATGTGAACGACGATCCGCACATCGGGCACGCCTACACGACGCTCGCCTGCGACGTGCTGGCGCGCTTCAAGCGCCTCGACGGTTACGACGTGCGCTTTCTGACGGGGACCGACGAGCACGGCCAGAAAGTGGAGAAGGCGGCGGAGAAGGCCGGCGTCGACCCGCAGTCCTTCACGGACCGCGTGTCGGGGAACTTCCGCGCCCTGGCCAAGGCGTGGGGCTTCACGAACGACGATTTCATCCGGACCACCGAGGAACGGCACGTCCGCGCGGCGCAGGCGCTGTGGACGACGCTCGTCGAGCGCGGCGAGATCTATCTCGACACCTATGCGGGCTGGTACGCGGTGCGCGACGAGGCCTTCTATGGCGAGAGCGAACTGCGCGACGGCCCGGCGGGCAAGAAGATCGCCCCGAGCGGCGCCGAGGTCGAATGGGTGGAAGAGCCGAGCTATTTCTTCCGCCTCTCGGCCTGGCAGGATCGCCTGCTGAAACTCTACGAGGACAACCCCGACTTCATCGCACCGCAGAGCCGGCGCAACGAGGTGATGAGCTTCGTCCGCGGCGGCCTGCAGGATCTGTCCGTCTCGCGGACCAGTTTCTCCTGGGGCATTCCGGTGCCCGGGGACGAGAAGCACGTGATGTACGTGTGGCTCGACGCCCTCACCAACTACATCACCGCCGTCGGCTATCCCGATATCGCTTCGGCGGACTACACGAAGCTGTGGCCGGCCGATCTTCACATGGTCGGCAAGGACATCCTGCGCTTTCACGCCGTCTACTGGCCGGCCTTTCTGATGGGCGCTGGGCTGGAGCCGCCGAAGCGCGTGTTCGCGCACGGCTGGTGGACCAACGAAGGCCAGAAGATCTCGAAGTCGCTCGGCAATGTGATCGATCCGTACGACCTCGTCCGCCGCTACGGTCTCGACCAGGTGCGCTACTTCATGCTGCGCGAGGTTCCCTTCGGCAATGACGGGGACTTCTCGCACCGCTCGATGGTGCAGCGCATGAACAGCGAACTGGCGAACGACTACGGCAACCTGGTCCAGCGCGTGCTGTCCATGATCGCACGCAACTGCAGCGGCCTGGTACCGGAGCCGGGGCCGCTGACCGGCGAAGACGAAGAACTGCTCGGCGCCGTGGCGGACCTGCTGCCGAAGCTGCGTACCATCATGGACGCTCAGCTGTTCCACGAGGCTCTCGAGGCCGTCTGGGTCGTGGTGCGCGCGGCGAACGGCTATGTCGATCGCCAGGCGCCCTGGACGCTGCGCAAGACCGACGAGCCCCGCATGCGCACCGTTCTCTATGTCCTCGCGGAGACCATCCGCAATCTCGCCCTCTATACGCTGCCGGTCATGCCCACCGCCTCGGATGCGATCCTGGATCAGGTCGGGGTCGACCAGGAGCAGCGCAGTTTCGCGGCCGTGGGGCAGGGCGGGCGATTGGTACCCGGCGCGGCGCTGCCGAAGCCCGCCGGCGTGTTTCCGCGCTTCGTCGAGGAGGCGGACGCGGGCGCATGATGCTGGTCGACAGTCACTGCCATCTGGATTTCGACGAGTTCTCAGGGGAACTCGACGAGGTCGTGGCGCGGGCGAACGCCGCCGGCGTCGGGGTCATGGTCACGATCTGCACCCGCCTGACGGCATTGGACAACGTTCTCGCCATTTCGGAGCGCTATCCGAGTGTCTGGTGTGCCGTCGGCATCCATCCGCACAACGTGGCGGAGCAGGGCGTGCCGACCGTCGAGCGCCTCGTCGAGATCGCGTCGCACCCACGCGTCGTCGGCATCGGCGAGACCGGCCTCGACTATTTCTACGATCGGAGCCCGCGCGAGCAGCAGAAGGAGAGCTTCCGGGTCCATATCGAGGCGGCGCGGCGGACCGGGCTACCGTTCATCGTTCATACGCGCGATGCCGAAGAGGACACCGCGGCGGTTCTCACGGAGGCGATGGCCGACGGGCCGGTCCCGGGCCTGCTGCACTGCTTCAGTGCGTCGGCGCATCTTGCTGAGATCGCCGTCAAATTGGGAATGTACGTTTCGCTCTCCGGCATCCTGACATTCCGGACGGCGGAGACCATCCGAGACGCCGTCCGTGACGTGGTCCCGGTCGACCGGCTTCTGGTCGAAACGGACGCGCCATTCCTGGCGCCGGTACCGAAGCGCGGCAAGCGCAACGAACCGGCGCTGGTCCGGCATACCGCGGCGGCTGCGGCACAGCTCAAGGGCATGTCCGAGGAAGCGTTCGCAAAGGCTTCCACCGACAACTTTTTTCGGATCTTCAGCAAGGTCGCGAGGCCGGCGGCGGCATGATGCGGGTCACGCTCCTCGGCTGCGGCAGTTCCGGCGGCGTGCCACTGTCCGACGGCACCTGGGGCAACTGCGATCCGAGAGAGCCGCGCAATCGTCGACGGCGGCCGTCCATCCTCGTCGAAAGCGCGGGAACGCGCATCCTCGTGGACACGGGCCCCGATATGCGGGACCAGCTCATCGATGCAGGATGCGATGCACTCGACGGCATCCTCTTCACGCACGCTCACGCCGACCACATTCACGGCATCGACGATCTGCGAGCCTTCAATTACCGCACGGGCCGGCCGATCGACGCCTGGGGTACCGAAGCCACTCTGGCACCGATCCGCAAGCGGTTCGGCTATGTCTTCGAGCTGCTGCCGGAAGGCTCGGAGATGTACCGGCCGCAGCTCAGGGCGCACACGATCTCGGGTCCGTTCACGGTCGGCCCGGTGGCGGTCACGCCATTCGACCAGGACCACATGGTGTGCCGAACGACCGGATTTCGCTTCGGCGCCTTCGGCTATTCGACGGACGTGGTGCATCTGGACGAGGCAGCTTTCGCGGAACTCGCGGGGATCGAGGTCTGGATCGTCGGCTGCCTGCGCGAGGAGCCGCATCCATGCCATGCGCACCTGGATCGGGTTCTGGAGTGGGTCGACCGGCTGAAGCCGCGCCGAACGGTGCTGACGCACATGAACCATCTGATGGATTACCGGACTTTGCGGGACCGACTGCCGGACGGGGTCGAGCCGGGCTATGACGGTCTGGTACTGGAGGTGCCGGAATGACCGACGTCGGCACATGCGCTATTTCCCATAATATATATTATCCGACACTCTGATTGACCAATTTGCAAGAAACCTGTGGAAAACTGCCGGTTTGGAGCGCCCGGCAAGCGGCGCCGGACAGGTTGACCGCAGGAGCGCCGGCCGATGATGCCCGATCAATCGCTATTCATGAGCTCGATTGAGCGACTCGACCCCGCCGACCTCGACCGACTCGCCAGCTATTACCGGCGCCTCGCGCACCACCTGGAAAGCCTCGCCGCCAGCCGCGCCAGCCGCGAGACCGCGGCCGTGCGCGGCGTCGCCTATTGGTCGCGGGAGATCCCGGCCCGGCATGCCGCCCTGGTCGCCGCCGGCACCGCGCACGACGCCGCCGCCGACAGGATCGCCGCCGAGATGCACGTTCCGGCCGGCACCGTCGCGGCATACCTCGACCGGCACGCCCGCGCCGCCGCCGCCGCCGAGCGCGCCGAGCGCAACCGCGAGATCATGCGCCACGCCCGCGCCGGCCTGTCGAACGCCGCCATTGGCCGGCTCGTCGGCCTGTCCGGCTATCAGGTCGGCAAGATCGTCCGAAGTGAAGTGAAAGCAGCCGCCGCCGGCCGCAAGATCGGCGCCTAGTCGTCGCGCAAGTCCCCGTCGCGCCAGGCGCCCGGCCGTTACTGTGCGCCAGGCGCCGCGATGACTTGCCCGCGACTGGCCCGGGTGCGACGCCTGGTCGCCGCCTGGTCGCGCGAATACCACGAAAAACGGCGCCCCGAGAGGCGCCGTTACTTCGTCCGCGTGCCGGCTACCGTGCCCGGCGCCGCAGCCGCGCGGCCCGCGCGTCGCGGCCGGCCGCCGGCTCTACCGGCGCCGCCGCTTGGACTTCGCTTTCACGACGCGCCCGCCCTTCGTCATCCGGTAGCCCTTCTTCAGCCGTCCCGATGATGTTCTGCCCTTCGCCATTCATCGCTCCCCCTTCTCCCTCAGAAACATGGCCCCGAGGCCCATCGCCGCCGCCAGCAGCCCCCACGGCGAGCTTTCGCCCGCCACGATCTGCGCCACGGCGCCGAGTTCCGGCGCCCCGGCGATCTGCCCGACACCGGCGACCACCGCGCCGAGCCCGGCATAGGTGGACGGCTCCGCGAACCGCCCGCGCATCCATTTCGACAAGTCACCCTCCTTTGTGAAAGCCGAGAACATGCGCCTCGGCCCATTCCTCCAGGCGCCGCACCCGCGCGCGGATCGCCTCGCCCGCCTCGGTCAGCTTGCCGAGCCTGAAAAAAATGCCGATCAGCACGGCGGTTTGCAGCAGCGCCAGCCCGGCGCCGATCTCGTCTTGCATGGTCACACCACCGGTACATCGGCCGTGATCTGCGCCACGTAGTTGCGGGTTTCCTTCGGCGCCGCCGCAAACCCGTTGCTGGCGAGCGCCGTTGGCCCCCAGTTGTACGCGGCGAGCGCCAGCGACCATGTGCCGAAACGGTCGTAAAGCGCCCGCAGATATTGCGCCGCGTAGTCGATGGCCGCCGCCGGGTCGAGCGGATCGACGCCCGGATGCCAGCGCGGCACGATCTGCGCAATGCCCTTGGCGCCGGCCGCCGACGACTTCGCGCCGGAGATCACCTCCGGCCGGAACTTGCTCTCCTGATAGAGCAGCCGCGCCAAGAGCATGTGCGGGATACCGTGCACCCGCTCCGCCAGCGTGATCGCCGCCATATACGGCGCCGCCGCGACCGGCGGGTTCCAGCCCGACAGGTTGTCGCCGCCGTTGCTGCCCTCCAATACCGTCTCTCCATCCATGCCGTGCAAGATCGGCTCGCCGATGATGACGTCGCCGCGCGGCTCCCAGAAATCGGCGCCGAGCAGGCTTGCCCCCCAATCGGCGACGCGGCCGAACACGTCGAGATCGAAACCCGCCTGCCCGCCATAGGCCGCCACCTGTGCCGGCGAGCGCCGCAAGGCGAACCATGCCGCGCCGGCCAGGAACAGGCCGCCCACCACCGCCTCGCGACTCATCGCCATGCCCGCCCCCTAGATCCTGTGCAGCCCTTCGACGGACACGACCAGTTTTCCGCCCGTCGCCGCGACGCCGACATTGCAGGACAGGACCGGCGCCGTGCCCGCATCGGCCGCCGCCAGTGTCAGCAGGTTCACCGCGCCGAGCGCCAGCGATCCCAACGTCTGTTGCGCCGCGATCATGCCCGTTGAGAGGACCGACCCCACCCTTATCGCCGGATCGCCGCTCGTCGGCGCCTCCGCCACCATCGCCCGCGCCCGACCGACCCACATTCCGCGCGGCGGCACGCCGAGCACCGTCTGCCCGATGGCGCCGGTATCGACCACCGCCTGATAGACCAACGGGTATTTCGTCGTCGTGCTGGCGTCCGCCAGCGGCGAGGAACCGAGCCGCACGCCGCCCCCCAGGGTCGTGCTGCCCGACAGACTGTCGATGCTCGCGCCGGTCGCGTGCAGGTCCGTCAACTCGAAATCGTCAACCCGGCAATAACTCGAATTGATCAGGATCAGGCCGCGCGCCGCGGCGCCCGGCGCCGCCGACGCGATGCCGCGTGCGCGGCTGTATGGCGATGCCTCAAGCCGCAGCACGTCGCCGCCAATGCCGCGCATCGTCACGTCGGAAAACACTGTGCCCGGCGCGCTGTTCGCCCAACAGCCGTTGCCGCTCACCGTGTCGAGCGTGCCGCCGACGACGATCATCCCGGCGCCGTCCTGACTGTAGAAGCCGCCGCCGAGATCGTAGCCGTCGCAGCCGATGAACTTGTTGCGCCGGCTCTCGTCGTTCGTCGTGTGCTTGTTCTGGAAGGCCGGGCGATCCGCTTCCGCGCCGACATAGTGGCGCGCCTGCATACCGATCACCGCGTTCCCGTCGCAGGCGTTCAGCGTGACCGCGTGCCCCTCGAAACGATCCACCGAACAGGCCATAAGCACGTTGCCGCCCGCGTCCTCGCGCGCCCGCACGCTCGAGGATTCGTTACTCGGCGCCGGCGCCAACCCGTCGTCCGCCAGGATCGCGAAGGCATGTAGCGAAATGTCCAGCCCGCGTAGCCGCTCGCCATAGCAGGCCGAACAGCCGTCCCAGTTGACGACATAGGCGACATTTTCGGCCAGCACGTCGCGCGCAACGCATCCGTCGCAGTCGATCCACCAGAGGCCGATATCCTCGGCCCCGTCGATATGCAGCCGCTCGACCGCACTTGCCGCGACAAAACGGAACTCAACGGCCGCCATGACGCCCACGCCCGTCCGCGTGCCCTGCACCGTGCCGAAGTCGGCCAGCCGCAGGCCGCGCAACGGCGCCAGCACGCTCGCGCCGGTCGCAACGAAATAGCTTGAAGCCGGCGCGTCGCCGAAGTCGAACAGCGTTCGCCGCGGCCCGTCGCCCTCGATCACCGCACCATCCGGCAGGCTGATCCCGGCCGTCAGCCGGTAGGTTCCGGCCGGCGCGTAGACCCGTTTGCCAGTCGCCAGCGCGTCGATCAGAACGGCCGTATCGTCGGTCACGCCGTCTGCCGCGGCCCCCGCCCATTTGAGATTAACCACCCCCTCGGCATCGAGCCGCGCGGTCAGGTCCGCCAGCGCCGAAGCATCCGCCAGCGCATTGGCCGCGATGGTCGCCGCAAGCGCATCCGTGCGCGGCTTATGATGTGGAACGCCTACGCTCGTACCGAAGGCCATTAGACGAACCTCGTTTCGGTCAGGCTCACCGTTTCGTCGGCGACGCCCTCGCAATAGGCCGTCACGGCCGCCGTCGTCGGCAGAACGATGCTCTCGCCCGGTTCCAGGCGGAAACCGACGCCGGCCGCGACATTGGCGGGGGCCCCGAGCCGCACCGCCGCCGCCGCCGTCGATGGGAGCTTGACGATCAGTTCCTTGCGCGCCGTGTCGGCCGCCACCAGCGCCGCCGTTGCACCGGCCGGCACCGTCACATCGGCAAGCGCCAGGATCGTATTCGACACCTCAATGGGCGCCGTGATCGCCGCGTTGACGGTCGCCCGACTGTCATACAGCGTGCCGCCCTCATCCATGACGACGGCCAGCACGACCGTCTGCGCCAGGACGCTTTTGATGATGATTTCCGAGAAACGGCCGCCGCCGCCCATGCCGGCCGACCGCTCGATAAAGGGTCCGCCGTCGAACGCCAGTTGCACCGGCCCGGCCGGCGCCGAGATCACGCCGAAATAATAGCCGGCGACGCGCAAGGTCTGCGGCACGCCCGCATCGAGCGAAAGCGGAAAGTCACGCGGTGCCGTCATTTCATCACCTTTGAGAGCGCGAACAACGCAGCGCCGCCGAGCGCCACCGTTGAGACCGTGCTCATGAATTGGCCCATGAGTTCTTCGGTCGCGTCGCGATTGGCCGCCAACGCGCCCTCGATAACGGCCGACGTTTGCGTGCCGAAGGTCGAAAGTGTTTCTTCAAGCGCACCGCGGCCGAAATCTATTCCAGCCAGAGCGATATCGCGCCCGGTCTGGATTGCGCCTTGATCGGTCGCGACTATCGACACCGTACCCGAATTGTCGGTAATCATCGCCGCCGTCTGAGACTTCGGCGCCTCGCCCTCGCCATAGTCCACGACGTTTAGGTAATATTCCTCGTTGGTGTTCGTCGTCGCTTGGCTCGACTTCGATTCAGACTTGCCGCCCATTATTCCACCTTCCAGCGACAAACGGTTTCCACCGGCACGAAGCCGAGCCCGCCGAGCATCCGCGCAATCCCCGGCCGCGTCGCATGGGCGCGCACCGCCACCGCGCCATACAGCCGCCCATGCGCCTGCCAGTGCGGCACGCATCCGGCGAGATCGCAGCCGGCGCCCGCGACGATGACCAGTTCCCGGCCGCCGGCCGCCCGGTCCCATCGCGTGACGACATAGCCGGCGCCGGGATGCTCCCAAAGGAACGCCCTGCCCGCCGCCACGTCGGCCGCGACCAGCGGCGCATCCTCGCCCAAGGCCGGCGCCAGGATCGCCGCGGCATGGTCCGACCAGCGCCGCGCCACCGGCTCGCGGCTCACTTGCGTAGCCCCATCCAGGCGACCACGCCGAGCGCCGCTATGGCCGCGTAGATCGCCCATCCGCCGGCCGCCGATGTCGAACCCGGCCCGAAATTGAACACGGCCGGCGCGCTCGAAAAGATGCTCTCGACCGCGCCGCCGCTCGCCCGCGACTGCGCCGGCCCGCCCGCGATTTGCAGCGGGGGTGCACCCTGTGGCGTCATTTCAGCGCCTTCCAGGCGACATAGGCGGCACCGGCGAGCGCGGCCCATTTCACCGGCTTTGCGACTTCCTCAGCCACATTGCCGAAGGCCCACATGCCCGCCGCACCGGCCGCCACCCATAGCAGCGGCACCGGCATTACTTGCGCCCCATGAAAACCAGCGCCAGCCCGACCGCCGCCAGCCCGCCGACGATCAGCAGGTTATTGCTGCCGCTGCTGTAGCCGGTGAGGGGCGTTCCCGTCGCTGGCACCACCTGCCGCCCGTCCCAGACCAGTTCCGGCCGCGCCTTGCCGTCGCCGAACTTGTCCGTGAGATAGTCCACCGACCAGAGTTTCGCGGCACTGTCGGCGAGGTTGCCGATCGTGTCGCCGACCGTCCCGGCCACCCCATCGAGCCAGTCCCACCCGCTCGACCACCAGCCGCCGCCCGCGTCGGCATCCTTGCCCGTCTCGAAAGCGCCGACCGCGCCGAGCGGGTCGCTCAGATACCAGAGCGGATCGTTTTCTGTTGCCATGCCTGCCCCCACCTCTCGCGGAATGATGGGGGCGCCCGCGCGGGCGCCCCCTGCCGGTCAGTCGCCCAACTGGCCCAGATATTCCACGATGATCGGCATGGTCGCCCCGGCCGCCATATCGAGCCGCAGCCGGAAATCCGAATAGCCGACGAGATCGAGCGGTTCGCCGCCATAGCCCTTTTCGGCCGGGTCATAGACCCACCAATTCGTCTGCGGCACGCGCCCATGATCCGACTGGATCAGTTCGTTGAGCGCCGTATCGCGCTCAAACACCTTGTAGAGCCCGCGCTCGATCACCAGCCCGTTGAGGTTCCCGGCATCGTTGATGAACAGCGAATTGATCGCCTGCGCCGTGGGGGTGTTGAAATGCAGGTCGGAGACCTCGTACTCGCCCGCACCGGCCGCCGTGCGGCTGTACTTGCGGATATGCCCCACGACGCCCGGCCCGCCGGCCACCGCGTTGGACTGTGTGGCGTACAGCGCGAGCGCCGTGCCCACCGCCGCCGCCGCAACGTCGATTTCGACGTGCAGCGAGCCGATGAAACGGCCGTTCTTGTCCTTGCTCCCGGTATTCAGCGCCGTGACTTCCTCGGCCTGCCGCTGTTTCAGAAACAGCCGGTCGAACGGCAGTCGCAGGATGCCCGCCGCGGCCGTGAGGCCGAAGAACTGGTTCATCACGTCGCGTTCCGTCGCCGAATAGCGATGGATCACCTTCTGGTTCGCGATGATGCGGATTTCCGTCATCTGCGCCAGGGTGACACCGGAATAGACGAGCTGGAGTTCATGGTAGCGCCGGCCGATGGGCAGGCGACAGGTCGCGGTCTGGCCCGCGCCGATACCCTCGAAAGAGGGGAGCTTGACTTGGATCTGCACGGGTGCCCCCGATTGTCGAACGGTTGAGGCCATGCGCGGGGGGACGCCGGCCGAAGGTGAAGCCGCCGGCTAGATCAGCCGTCGAACCCGTCGATTGCGCTGGCGACAATGGAATTGTCGCGGAGCGCGTTCATGATGTAGCCGGCGAGAAACACGCCGATGATGACCGGCACCACCGACTTAACGAGACCATTGACGTTCATGTGACTTCTTCCCCCTTGAAGATGACCCGCGACAGAAACGCCACGATCAGCCCCGCTACAACTGCCGTTACCAGCATGTCTGTTTTCAGCCTCACGCGCGCCCCGATGCCCTGTTGCTCTCCGAAGATCGAGCCGCACCGCGCGATGTTGCAAGCGGTTTTTTCGACTGCGCGCCGCCGGCTTTCATAGAGGTTTCTGTAATACGCGGCAGGCGGTTCACGCCGCGCTCGACCGTGCCGTTCGACACCCGGAAATAATGGTGCACCGGCATCGCGCGCAATTCCGCCTCGCGCGCCTTGCCCACCATCCGCCGCATTGTCGATAGGTCGATTTCATCCGACAGCGCAAAGCAGTATGTCTCCGCTGCATTGCTGCGGAAATTCGGCGAGACCAGCGCCGGCCGCTGCGTCACCGCGATAATCTCGATACCGCGGTGACGCCCCTGTAGGATCAGCCGCAGGAACGCATCTTCGCCCGGACGCATCGGCCGATTGGGAAAGCCTAGGTTCGCTTCCTCGACCACGAGCAGCAGCTTCCGCGTATCGCGGCCGTCGTCATAGGCGATCTGCGCCCCCCACAACAGCGCCGAGAGACTGTGCAGCGCCTTGACGTGCTCGCGCTCCGGCACGAACGCGACGCGAAACCCGCGCCCCCAGGACGCCCGCAGGATCTTGCGGACCTCGCCGACGCTCGCCGCGCGCCGGTATCCGGGCATCCGCGCATATTCGCCCATCGGGTCGAACACGACGAGCCGCCCGGCGCCGGCCACTAGGGACTTAACCAGGGTCGATTTCCCCGCGCCGCGCCGGCCGAACACTGCGATGCAGCGCGCATCCTTGCCGATCACGGA
The DNA here is from genome assembly GCF_040549485.1 of Constrictibacter sp. MBR-5. Lineage (NCBI taxonomy): Bacteria > Pseudomonadati > Pseudomonadota > Alphaproteobacteria > Rhodospirillales > Allostellaceae > Constrictibacter > Constrictibacter sp. MBR-5. Next base: position 53,117 of record NZ_JBEPTK010000020.1, on the reverse strand, counting down.
ATAGGCTCTTGCCAGTGCACCGGCCGTTCGCCCGTCGCCGCCGGTGCCGCCGCGCCCGGCCGCGACGCCGCCGCCGCCCGAGCGGTCGCCTGCCGCTCCGCCGCCGCCTTTGCCCGCGCCGCGCGCCGCTGCGCCAGTTCGACCTTGCACGACATGCCGAGCGGCACCGCATAGGCCGCGATCACCGCCGCCCGTTGCATCCAAAGCGAGCCCGGCTGGATCAGGAAGTGCAGCGACGGTGTATCGTACAGGCAGGCATAAATCGCGTCAGACGCCTCGCGCGCCCCCGGCGCGTCCGGTCCCTCTTGCAGGGATCGCAGGCCGGTCCCCAGGCCCGCGAGTTGGTGCGTCACCTTGAACCCGGCAAAGAACGCATCCGTGCCGATGAAGCCGTCCGCCGGTGCGCCAGGATCGACCGGCGCCGCATCCTCGGCCGGGCCGCCGCCCTGCCCGTCGTCCTCGACATTCAGCGCATCGAGAAACGCGCCCTCGTCACCAGGAGCCGAGCCCCCATCCGCCGGTGCCGGCTCGTCGGTCAGAAATGGTGCTACCGTCACTCTTGCCCCCGTCGTCCGACTTGGCCGCGGGGGGATCGGCCGGTTTCTGTTCCTTGGCTGGCGCAATGCGCGCCAACCGCTCATCCGTCGCGCGCTTGCCGAACGTGACACGGTGCCCGCAATGGGCGCCGTTGTCCGATAGCTCGCCGTGGCAACGGTAATAGGCCCGACCGTTGATCGTCAGCCGCACCGCCACCGGCAGCTTGCAGTTTTCGCACGCCTGCCGCCATTTGATCTCGCGTTCAGCCATCGCGCATCACCGCGAGACCGGCGCCGCCGCTACGTTCGACCTCGGCCGCCTCGATCCGTTCCAGGCGGTCATTGAAACCCTGCAGCGTGTTGAGCAGCGACGCGAGGCACCGTTCCGCCGCCGCCGCCTTCCCGATCATGCTCGCGTCCGCCAACGCCTGGAGCGACGCCCCGAACTCCGCGAGGTTCTCTTTCGACACTGTGACTCTCCTCCGTGATCCAGAGACGCGACCGCGCCCGCCCTACCTTGGCCGCCCATTCGGCCGGTTGCTCCGTCGCCGCGCGCCGCAGCAGATCCGCCACGGCGCCGGGAATATCGAGCCCGCCGCGGCCGTCGCGGTCCTCGACCGCTTCCAGGCTCGCCGCCAGCCCGGCAATCAAGCCGCCGTACATATCCCGCAGAACCGCCCGCCGGCCGACCACCTTGCGGACCGGCACCACGCCCGAGCGCGTCATATCCGCCCCGGCGAGGTATGATAGGAGCCCGTCTAATGCAGCCGCCCATACGGGATGAACCGGCCACCTGGAATGGTTCAGGTCGCGCGCCGGCACCGTCAGCCGCACCGCGCCCATAATATCCGCCGTGAAATCGGCGAACGATGCCGCCAGCCCGGCCCACGTCGTCGCGTCATACTTCTTCAACGCCTGTTTGCCGGCGCGCACCTCGATCCGCCACACCGGCCGGCGATCCGCGCGCCAATCCGGCACGCCCCAGAAGTCGAACCAGTGGAATTTCTTCGTCTGCACCGCCTCGCGCCGCTTGTCATACAGGATGACTTGACGGCCGGGCATCCGGCCGACCGTCACCGACGAGACGCGCCGCCCCGTCCAGTGCACCGAAGGAACGTCCGCGTCGCACTCCGCCGCCTTGGTCGCATGGCTATGCGCGATGATCGCCGCCGGGTCCGGCCCAAAGCCTTCGGCGCGAAAGTCAATCGCGAGGTCCGCGCGGTTAATGCTTTCCTTTAGGACCGTGGCGCCAAACGCTTCAAGCCGCTGATAAAGCCGGTCACGCACCCGGTCCAGGCCGTGCACCGCCAGCGCCAGCGAACGGACAGAGACGAATATCCGCCACGTATTTTTCGACGTGTTCCGCTGGAACCACCAGATTTCGCCGTCGTCGCCCGTCTCGAAACGATAGGCGAAGCCCGGCCGCCCCGTCGCGCCGACGAAGCCGCGCACGCCGCCCAGGTCGTGCGGCACCGGCTTCCCGTCGAGTTGCGCCGCTTCCTTGCGATCCGCCAGCATCGCCAGCGCCGCATCCGGTAGCCAACCCTCGAAAGCCACGTCGAGCCCGTCAAAGCCGCAATAGAGCGTTTCCAACCGTTCCACCTGTCCCCTGTAGACCTAGAGGGGGGTGCTACGAATTACCCCCCTCTCCCCTCAGATCAGTGCAAGCGCATGCCGCGTCTGTCCGCCACTTCCCGGAGCGTCCGGTTGATGCTCCGCAGCGTCTGGAGAACCTTCCAGGCCGGTTCCCGCTCCCATCCTCGCGCCGCTCGATAGCGCGCCTCCGCCTCCTCGATCATCACGCCCGCCGCCACGATCTGCGCCGAGAGCGGCACCCCGCCCGTCTCCTCCACCACCGTCAGAGGTTCCCGCTCCAACGTCTCCAAAGCTCTCGCCATATCTGCCCGACCTCCAATCCGGCGCGAGGATCGGCCCGCCCGTCTTTCGACAGGTCGCCGCCCATTCCTCGACCCGCGCCGCCGTGGCGCGTGTCACCGGCTCGATTGTGAGAAAGTCAACGGTTCCGTCCGCGAAGCCCGCCGCCCATTGCTGCGACCAGTCCGCCACCTCATCGAAGCTACCGAGGCGCACGAATAGGCCGCAGTCATAGGCGAGGCCGACCCACCGCCGCGTTGCCTCCGCCCCGTTCGTCGCGAACAGGACGGACAGCGGGTTGTGCAGGTCGCCGGCTTCCATCGTCAGAACGGAATATCGTCATCCAGATCCGGCGACGCCTCGGCGCCGTCCGCGACCGGCCGCACACCCGGCGGACGCCACACGAGGCGCCATTCGCGTCCCTCGACCGGCGGAAGGTCGAGCCCCTTGCTCGCGCCTTCGGTTCGGAAGAACGCCGCGCACCGGATCGGCTTCGGCTGTTCCGGCCGCTGGAACTTCACCGACAGGTATTTGAGCCCGTCGCGCTGCCCCACCTGCCACCACGCCGCGCCGGCCACGACCGGCTCGATCACCTCGCCCGTCGTCGGATTGTGGCGTTCCATCTTGACGACGAAATCCGGCGACCGCTCGCCGTGCTTCGCCGTGGGCAGGATCAGGATTTTTCCCGGCACCGCGTCCAGGCTCACCGCGCCCCGGAAGAACTGTCCGGCCCGCTCGTGCAGATGTTCGACTAGCTTTCCGACTTCCATGTGGCTCCGCTTTCCGCGCTCGCTGCGCTCGCTTACCACCCGTTTTGCGGGTTAGCGGCGGATGCGCCCTTTGGGGGTGCGTGCCGCGCCGGGCGGGATAAGAGCCCGAGGCCGGCGCGGCTCCGCCGCCAACGCCCCCCTAGTGAACGGGTGAGGAAACACCGGGGGGTGAACTCGCGGGGGGTTGGGGAACCGACTCGCGGCCGGTTCCCCAGGCCGCCCCCCGACGACCGCGCCGAAGCGCACGCCCATGACGCCGGCTATATCTGGCATCCGTCAAGTTCCATCGACCATGTGAGTTGCGTCACTAACAAAAGCCTAACCTGATGGGACACTCGCCGTTTACTGTACGTCAAGCAGTTCCGCCCCCCACGGAGACGACAATGGACACGCCGAACGGCTACCTTGACCGCGTAATGCGCCAGCACGGCATCACGTCGGATTACGCCTTAGCGCAACTGCTAGGCGTTAGGCGTCAGGCGGTATCGGACTATCGCCGCAGCCAGATTTTCCCTAGCGCCGCCATTGCCCTTCGCATTGCTCAACTTTTGGGACTTCCTCCCGAGCTTGTGCTACTGCATCGAATGCGCTGGCTTCTCACGCGCGACAAAGAGCAGAAGGCGATTGCAGTAATCGAAAAGATCGAGAGCATAGTAATTGCGGAATTGACAAGATCGAACGATGCGTCCGACGCAGTAAATAGCCGACGCGAACATGCCTAGAACATACGGTTCCGCAGTATCGCAAGAATATATATTATCCGACTTAGAAATGCCGGATCAGGAACGCCCCCCCGCGGATGAGATGACCCGCCTCCTGGATGTCATGCGGAGGCTTCGGGATCCGCAGAACGGTTGCCCCTGGGACATCGAGCAAACGTTCGAGACGATCGCGCCCTACACGATCGAAGAGGCCTATGAGGTCGCCGACGCGATCGCCGGTTCCGACATGCCGGCACTGCGCGAGGAACTGGGCGATCTGCTGCTTCAGGTCGTCTATCACGCGCAGATCGCGGCCGAGATGGGCCAGTTCGATTTCGCCGCGGTAGCCCGGGCCATCGCCGACAAGATGGTCGCCCGGCATCCGCATGTGTTCGGCGATACCGAGATCCGCGGCGCAGCCGCCCAGACCCAGGCGTGGGAAGCACGCAAGGCGGAGGAACGTGCCGCCAAGGCTGCGGCCTCCGGCCGGCGCGCGAGTATCCTGGACGGGATCGCCCTCGCCCTGCCCGCCCTGATACGGGCCGAGAAGCTCCAGAAGCGCGCGGCGCGCGTCGGCTTCGACTGGGCGGAGCCCCGCCGCGTCCTCGACAAGATCGAGGAAGAAATCGCCGAAGTGCGCGCGGAAATCGATGCCGGGGCCGGAGCCGACAGGTTCGAAGACGAGGTCGGCGACCTGCTGTTCGCCACCGCCAATCTGGCGCGTCACTTGAAGATCGATGGCGAAGCTGCGCTGCGGCGGGCGAATGCGAAGTTCGAACGACGATTCCGGATGATCGAGGAGATGCTCGGCACGCAGGGAAAGAGCGCCGATGCCTGCTCGCTCGACGAACTCGAGACGCTCTGGGAGGAGGCCAAGCGCCGGGAAAGCGCCGCCACCTGAGGGGCTCGTTCTATTCGACGATCGGGTACCACGGGGCGGCCGACCGCGGCAGGACGCCGGTCAGTCGCGGGTCGTCGTCGATCTCGATCTCGCGTTTATAGGCGCGGAAGCCGCTTCGCTCGTAGAAGCGCAGCGCACGCGGATGGTCCAGCGTGCAGGTGTGGACCCAGAAGCGCCTCGGCGCGTCGCGCCATGCGCGGTGGATCGCGTGCCGCATGAGGATGTGGGCGGCTCCCGTCCCGATCGCGTCGGCAACCACCCCGAAGAACACCAATTCGACGTCCGGTCGGAAGCGAAAATCCAGTTCCAGCAAACCGATATCGGCGTTTTCTCGCACGAGCCGATAGATCTCGATGCCGGGCTGTCGGATGCTCGCCGCCAGTTCGGCATCGTCCATCGCCAGCCGCGTATACCAGAGCCAGTCCTCGCCGACGGCGCGATAGATGCCCCGGTACCAGTCGATGTCGGGCATCGCCACGCGCTCGACGGCCAGGTTCGCGTGCGCTGCCGGCGCGGACAGAGCGAGTGGCGGCGCCAGCATCTCGAGATGCGTCACCACCGCCGCGATCTTCCCAGTGGGGACGACCGCAAGGGAGTGCCCCTGCGATCCCCCCTCGCCCTCACTCGGCACGCCAGTCCTCCGCCCAGAGCGTCACCGGATACTGGTGACCGGTCGGGACGACCCCGCGCAGCCATTTCGGCATCACGTGCGCCTCCGAGCGGAAGTAGAGCGGGAGGGCCGGCAATTCCTGCATGTAGAGGCGCTGGAGTTCGGCCCACATGCCGGCGCGCTTGTCCCGATCCAACTCGACCTCGATCGCGTCGATCAGCCGATCGGCTTCCGCATTGACGTAGCCCGGGTAGTTCTGGCCCGACCACCCGTTGTCGTCGGACGGGATCATGCTGGAATGCTGGGTCGTCCGCGGCACGTTCTCCGGCGCGGACATCCAGGCGTACATCCCCATGCTGGAGAATCGCCGCTTGGACATCGTCTCGCCGAAGAAGACACGAGCGGGCTGGTTGTTGATGCGGACATCGACGCCGACGGCCTTCCACTGGCTCTGCAGCACCTGTTGAACCAGCTCCCGGGTTCGGTTGCCGGCTGTCGTCATCAGCTCCAGCGACAGCGGCTTGCCCTCGGCATCGTGCCTTATGCCCTGTCGCATCTCCGTCCAGCCGGCCGCATCAAGAAGCGCCGCGGCGCGGCCGGGATCGTGCGGATAGGTGGGAAGATCGCCGGAATGAACCCAGTCGAGCGGGTTCACGAAGCTGTCCGCGACCGCTTGCTTCCCCGCAAACAGCCGCTCGGTGAGCATCTTCCGATCCAGCGCGTAGAGCAGTGCCTGCCTCACCCGACGATCCGCCAGCACCGGATTCTCCAGGTTGAGGTCGACATGCTCATAGACGAGGCTGGGCTTGTAGACGACCTGGAAGTCCCCGCCCCGTCGCCTCTCCAGCGCCAGTGCCTGGTCCAATGCCAGACCCAACTCGCCGGCGATATAGTCGATCGACCCGGACAGCAGGTTGGCTTCGAGCGCCGCAGTGTTCTCGAGGATCCGCACGACGACACGGTCGAACGCCGGCTTCTTGCCCCACCATGTCGGATTGCGTTCCAGCGCCACATGCGAGCCGGCCACGGCCTCAACGATGCGATAGGGGCCGAAATACAGCCCAGGCTCGTCCGTCTTCGTGTCGTAGAGGGTGCGATTGCGGTAGGTCGCGGGATCCTTCTCGAAAACCGGTCTCTCAAGGTGCGCCGGCAAGAGGCCGAAATCGTTGATGGCGTTGTATTCGAACTCGATCCTGTCGAGATGCAGCGTGAAGGTCTTTTCGTCCTGCACGTCGATCGACAGGATCCGCCGGTAGAGTTCGGCGTTCGCGATCCCAGCCTTGGGATGGCGTCCGACTTCCCAGGTGAATAGCACGTCCTTCGTCGAAACGGGCGTGCCGTCGCCCCAGCGCGCCTCCGGCTGAAGCGTATAGGTGACCGCGATTCCCTCCCCGCCGTCGGCACGCTGCTCGCGTTTCGCGCCGCCGTTCTCGATCGTCGGAAGGGTCGTGCACAGCATGCAGACCAGTTCCCAGGACGGGTCGTAGACGGTGACCGGCCGGCGGGCCAGGCCGAGAACGTAGCTCTTGGCGAGCATCGAATCGATGTTGGGGTGAAACGTCGACGGGTACTGCGTGATGCCGACCACCAGTCGGTCCCGGGCATCGGCGCTGCGGCCCCACATGCAGGCAATGACCAGCATCAGCCCGAAAGCCAAAAGCCTTCGCGCCGCGCGCCCGGTCATGTCGCGGCGGATCGCCAGGGCTCGTACCAAGACAGGGTCCTCTCCGTCGTCTCGCTCGGGACATATTCGGCACTGAACCAGCTACCGTACCCTCCCGCCTCCAGAAGAGCGACGATCGCCGGGAGGTCCAACGCGCCGGTGCCCGGTTCGTGGCGACCCGGCCAGTCGGCGAACTGCACGTGCCCGATGTTGTGCAGGTTGCGGCGCAACGAGGCCGGGATGTCCTCCTCCATCATCGCCATGTGATAGAGATCGGCCTCGATCTTCAGGTTGGGGTGGCCGATGCGGTCGATCACGGCCGACGCTTCGTCCAGCGTGTTGATCAGGTAGCCTGGACGGTCGGTCGTGTTCATGGGCTCGATCGTGAGCCGGATGCCGGCGGCCTGCAGTTCCGAAGCGGCGTAGTAGAGATTGTCGTACAAGACATTGATGCAGCGGTCTTTATTGCCGCCGTCCAAGCAGACTCCGACCAGCACGTTGACGTTCCGGCAGCGCACGGCCGTCGCGTAGTCCCGTGCCAGCACGACATGCTGGCGAAAATCCGCCTCGCGACGGGGCAACGACGCGATGCCGACCTCGCCGGCGGCACGGTTGCCGATCGGCGTGTTGAAGCTGGCGATCTCGACACCGGCGAGCCGGGCAAGCCGAGCCATATCGTCGGCGGCCAGTTCGTATGGAAACTGGATCTCCACACCGGGAAATCCCGCAGCGCCCGCCGCCGCGAACCGCTCCCGCAGCGGCCGCTCGGTGAACATCATCGAGATGTTCGCACTGAAGCGCGTCATGGCTTCGGATCCTGGTTTCAGAGGCCCCGGGAAGCGGCCCAGCCGCGGGGATCGTCGAGAAAGCGGCGCACATCTGCGGCGACGGGCGGCGGGAAGTAGCCGCGCTTCTCGGCCGTGTCGATGGCATCGGCCCAGGTCGCGAGACCATGCAGCCGAACGCCCATCTCCCGCAGGCGGTCGATGCTCTCGGGGAAAATGCCGTAGTGGAAGACCACGAACGTGTGACCGACGACCGCCCCGGCCTGCCGCAAGGCGTTGCAGAAGGCGATCTTGCTGCCGCCTTCGCTGGCCAGATCCTCGACGAGAAGCACGCGCTGCCCCTCACGGAGCTCACCTTCGATCTGAGCCATCCGCCCGAACCCCTTGGGTTTCTTGCGGACATAAACCATGGGCAGCCCCATCCGTTCGGCGATCCATGCGGCAAACGGAATGCCGGCCGTCTCCCCTCCGGCGATCGCGTCGATCGACTCGTAGCCGATCTCCTGACCGATGACCTCGACGGCCATGTCCATGATCTTGGCGCGGGCACGCGGGTAGCCGATCAGCTTGCGGATATCGACGTAGACGGGGCTGCGGCTGCCGGACGTGAAGGTGAAGGGTTCGTCCGTATTCGCCAGGATGGCCCCGATTTCCAGCAGGATACCCGCCGTCGTGTCGGCGATGCGCCGTCGATCCTGCGTTACGTCAGCCATGCCATCTGCTCCAGTTGCCGGAACGCCCGGTGTACCCTCCCCTGCCCGCCAGGAAAAGCGCGAACCGGGGCCGTCGTTCCCTTGAAGCCCGACCGAAAGTGCATCGGCGCCGGCGCTATTTCATCTCGATCTCGACGAAGGCGAACTCGTGGCCGCTCGCGTTTATGACGTCGTGCTCGACGCCGGTCTCGCGGAAATAGGAGACCCCGGCCTTCAGGTCGGCCGTCGTCTCGCTGCCGTCGGGGTGCTTCAGGAGGAGCTTTCCGTCCATCAGGGGCACGACGACGTAGTCGTGCGCGTGGCGGTGCCATCCGGTCGCGGCGTTCGGGGCGAAGCGCCATTCGGTGACGCAGACGCGGTCGTTGTCCACCTGGCGCGTGGGGACGGCGGCAGGGCGTGCGGCATCAGCCGGCATTCGTATCTCCAAGGGGTTGTGCGAGTTGCATGCGGCGCGCGCTGCCGGCTCCCGGGCTGCCTTCGATGGGGAAACGGGAGTCGCCGTAACCGGCCTCGATCGGAATGTGCATGATCCGGCCGCCCTCGATCTTCTCGATGCGCGGCAGCACCGTGACGACCGGGGCGGCGGCGGCGGCGGCACACACGGCCTCGACCGAGGCGCCAGTCCGGGAAAGCTTCTCCAGGTTCAGTCGCGTGGGGAAGATCACCGTGCGCTCGCCCGCGTCCGCCTGCCGGCACGCCTCGTCGGGATGGATCCAGACGGAATCGACCGATTCGCGGCCGTCATGGATGGCGACATGATCCTCGGGTGCCCTTGCGACGAAGAACATCGTGTCGAAGCGCTTGGGAAGCTGGACCGGCGTGATCCAGCGCGCATACGGCACCAGCAATTCGCAGGCAAGTTCGAGGTCCTCGCGCTCCAGCATGTCGGCGATACCGACATCGCCGCGCTCGAGTGCCGCGCGATACATGTCCTCCAGGTGCTTCAGTCGTCCGGCATCGACGAGCGCCGGAGCGCCGCGCGGCCGGGCGAGCAGCACGCCGCACTCCTCGAACGCCTCGCGAATGGCCGCCACCCGGAAGGCGAGATCGTCGTCGTCGAATCCCTCGCAGCCCGAGGTCATGGTCCTGACGCGGGGATCACGGTCCGCCGCATCGACCGATCCGCCCGGAAACACCAGTGCCCCCGAGGCGAAGTCGATCTCGTGGTGGCGCACGACCATGAAGACCTCCAGGCCGCGGCCGCCGTCGCGCACCAGCAGGATCGTCGAAGCCAGCCGTGCCGGCGCCACCGGTTTGTCCATCGTCACGCTTCATCCTCGTTCTAAATGTCCAGGCTAACCTAACACGGCCGTGGCGCCGACAGGAGGACCCAGCCCAGCACGCATGGCGGGCCCGCGCTTCCGGCCATTGCCGCCCGGCGCCGCTCCTGCGAGCATCGCGGCGGCGCGGGATCGGCCGCGCTTCCGGGGACACGCTTTGACCGCCGAGACCGTCGACGTTCTGACAGCCCGCTACGGACCCGCCTATCGGTGGCTGGTGACCGGCGCGGTGCTGCTGGCCATGGTCTCGATGGTGCTCTCGTCGACCAGCGTCGCCGTGGCCGTGCCCAACGTCATGGGGGCCTTCGGCGTCGGCCAGGACAAGGCACAGTGGATCGCAACGGCCTTCTTCGCCAGCCAGGTCGCGACCATGCTGCTGAACGCCTGGCTCGTGTCGGTGTTCGGCCAGCGCGCGACCTTCATCGGGACGCTGGCCGTCGCGATCGTGTCCTGCTTCATCGGCGGCCTCGCCCAGAATCTGGAGACGGTGATCCTGGCCCGCGTCCTGCAGGGCGGCTGTGCGGGGATCATCCAGCCGCTCTCCATGATGACCATCTTCACGGTCTTTCCGCCGGAACGCCGCGGAACGGCCATGGGACTGTTCGGCCTCGGCGTCGTCCTGGCGCCCGCCTTCGGACCGACGCTCGGCGGGCTGGTCATCGACACGTTCAGCTGGCGCGCAGTCTTCTACCTGCCGCTGCCGCTCTGCGGGATCGCACTGGCCCTCGGTTCGATCTTCATGCCGATGAAGACGCCGGGGACCGCGGCGCGTCCGTTCGACTATCTCGGCTTCCTGCTGATGGTCACGGCGCTGACCTGCCTCCTCAATGGCTTCGCCAGCGGCCAGCGCGAAGGCTGGTCCTCGGACATCATCGTCCTGCAGCTGACCGCCGGTGCGCTCGCCGTCCTCGGCTTCATCGCCTGGCAGTTCCACGCGCGCTCGCCGCTGCTCGATCTGAACCTGTTCAAGAATGCGCAGTTTGCCTCGGCTGCCGTCGTCGGCTTCATCTTCGGCTTCGGGATGTTCGGCTCGATCTTCATCACGGCGCTGTTCGTGCAGACCGTGCAGGGCTACACGCCGACGCGCGCCGGCCTCCTGCTGATGCCTGGCGGCCTGATGATGGCGATGATCTTTCCGCTGGCGGGGCGGATCGTCGACACCATCCCCGCCTACATCCCGATCATGATCGGGCAATCGCTCTTCGGGCTCGGCTTCATCATGATGGCGGGAGCAGACGCCAACACGGCGTTCTGGACGTTCGTCGTCTTCACCCTGGTCAACCGGTTCGGCCTCGCCATGACGATGCCGCCGCTCAACACGGCCGCGCTGCGCTCGCTGCGCCCGGACCAGGTGAGCCAGGGATCGGGAGCCATCAATTTCGTCCGGATGCTGGGCGGCGCGTGCGGCGTGAACCTGCTGGTCGTCTTCCTCGAGATGCGGACGCGATTCCATGCGGAGGCGCTGACCGCGACGCAGAACTACGCCAACGCGACGAGCCGCGCCCTGCTCCATTCAGTGGAGGAAATCCTGGCGCAGACGGGTGTTGCGGAAACGCAGCAGATGCCCGGTGCGCTGCACTATCTGGGACAGGTGGTGTACGCGCAGGCGAGCGCCCTCGCCTTTCAAGACACGTTCCTGGCGGCCGCCGGCCTCGCGATCTTCGCCGTGCTCCCGGCCTGGATCATGGGACGAGCGCAGGCGGCGAGCCGCCGGATGCAGCCCGTGGCACCCGCCGGCTCGGCGCGTGCATGAGCGGGCACCACGACGACACGATGCGCGGGGGGAATCATGACTGGAACAGCGATCGTCACAGGAGGCAGCCGAGGCATCGGTGCGGCGGTCTGCCGACTGCTCGGGGCGCGCGGCTGGAGCGTCGCCGTCAACTATCGCAGCGGCAGGGCAGAGGCGGAGGCGGTCGCCCGCGACGTCGACGCCGCCGGCGGGCGCGGCTTCCCGGTGCAGGCGGACACGGGTGACCGGGATGCCGTTCGCCGCATGTTCGAGACCGTGGACCGCGACCTCGGCGTGGCGACGGCGTTGGTGAACAATGCCGGGATCCACGGCCCGCGCGGCCGGCTGGATGCACTCGACCCGGCCGATGTCCGGCAGGTGCTGGCGGTCAATGTCGAAGGCTGCATCTGGTGTGCGCAGGAGGCGATCGCGCGCATGTCGACGCGGCACGGCGGCAAGGGCGGGGCCATCGTGAACGTGTCGTCGGGGTCTGCCTATATCGGCAACCCCGGCGACGGGGTGCTCTATGCCCTGTCGAAGGGCGCCCTGAACAGTCTCACCATCGGCCTGTCGCAGGAAGTCGCAGGCGAAGGCATTCGGGTGAACGGCGTGCTGCCGGGCATAACCGAAACCGACATGCCGGGGCCGGATCGCGCGCGCCGCGTCGGCGCCGGCGTGCCGATGGGCCGCGCCGCCCGACCGGAAGAGATCGCCGAGGCCGTCGTCTGGCTGCTCTCGGATGCCGCCTCCTATGTGGCCGGCGCGCAGCTTCGGGTCGGCGGCGGCAAGCCCTAAGCCTCCAATCCGTCTCCAACATCGTCAGCGGCCCATCGTGGCCGCCACGCCCCGGCCGTGTCCGCGGCCGATCAGCTAGGGATTGCCCTAATGGAACTCTGGATCCCGATCACCGTCTTCGCCGCGTTCTGCCAGAACCTGCGGTCGGCGCTCCAGAAGCACCTCAAAGGCAGGCTCAGCACCTCCGGCGCCACCTTCTCCCGCTTCGTCTATGCCGTGCCGTTCGCATGGCTCTATCTGGCCGGCGTGGCGCAGGTGAGCGGCGATCCGCTGCCCGATCTGCACTGGACCTTCGCCGGCTATGCTGCGGTCGGCGGTCTCGCGCAGATCGCAGCGACCGCGCTGCTCGTCTACCTCTTCTCGTTCCGTAATTTCACGGTCGGCACCACCTATTCCAAGACCGAGACGGTGCAGACGGCGCTCATCGGCGCACTGGTCATTGGCGATGCCGTCTCGACGCAGGCCTTGGCGGCGATCCTGATCAGCCTGGCGGGCGTGATCGCCCTGTCGGTGGCGCGAACCGAACTCACGGCGCGGCGCCTGTTGACGAGTTGGCTCGACAAGCCCGCCCTCATCGGTCTGGCGTCGGGCGCTTTCTTCGGCGTGTCGGCTGTTTCGTACCGGGCTGCATCGCTGTCGCTCGACAGCGGCAACTTCGCCATCCGCGCCGCCTTCACGCTGGCTTTCGTACTGATCCTGCAGACGGTGGTGATGGCCGTCTACATGCGCATCCGCGAGCCGGGGCAACTGACCGCCGTTGCCCGCTCGTGGCGGGTTTCGATCTGGGTCGGCGTATCGGGTATGGCGGCCTCTGCCGGTTGGTTCACCGCCATGACGATCGAGAATGCGGCCCACGTGCGGGCGCTGGGTCAGATCGAGCTCGTCTTCACCTTCATCGCCTCCGTCATGGTCTTTCGGGAACGAACCAATCCAACGGAGATCGTCGGAATCCTCCTCGTCATCGGCGGCATCCTGGTGCTGCTGCTTTGACTTGATCCCTCTATTGAAGGGTTCTTAATCGGACCGTGGTGCAATACCCTCATTGAGCATGCCTGCACGTGCAGAACGAGATCGGTACATCGCAGCAGATGACCACGGTCGACAGCAAGGTTTCGCTTACCCCCGGCTGCCGGCCCGACGACCTCGGCAAGCCGCGGCATGACAGGCATCCGGCGCACGACCGGCTACTCCATGGGCAGAACCGCGCATTGCGGCTGCTCGCCCGAGGCGGAGCCCTTGAAGAGGTCCTAGAGACGCTCGTTCGCGGTGCCGAGAGTGCAGCGCCCGGCATGATCGCCTCCATCCTCCTGGTCCAGGACGGCCGCCTGAAACACGGAGCGGCCCCCAGTCTTCCCGACTGGTACTGTCGGGCGATTGATGGGACCGAGATCGGTCCCGCCGTCGGCTCCTGCGGTACCGCCGCCCATTTGCGGCAGCGCGTCGTCGTGATCGATATCCAGGCCGACCCGCTCTGGAAGAACTTTCGCGATCTCGCGGCGCGGGCCGGGCTTGGGGCATGCTGGTCCGAGCCGGTATTCGCGAGCGACGGCACCTGCCTGGGCTCTTTCGGGACGTATTATGCGACCCCGCGGGCGCCTTCTCAGGACGACCTCGACTTCATCGAGAATGCGGCCCAGGTAGCGGGCATAGCCATCGAACGCCGGCGCTCGGAAACGCTTCTTCAAGAGGCGATGGCGCGGGCTGAGCGGGCTAGTCAGGCGAAGACGGCGTTCCTGGCTCATATGAGCCATGAGTTGCGGACGCCGCTGAACGCGATCATCGGTTTCGCGGACATGGTCGACAGTGAGATGTTCGGCCCGATCGGCGGGCGAAACCAGGGCTATGTCCGCGACATCGCCGGGAGCAGCCGGCATCTGCTCGGCATTCTGACCGGCCTGCTGGAACTGTCACGCATCGAAGGCAGTGCCGTCACGGCAGAGCCGGTGGACCTCAACGCAGTGACGGCAGACGTCGCGGACAGCTTCGCCGGACGAATCGAGCAGAAGCGGCTCGTGTTTTCGCGCCGGATCTGCCCCGATGCAGGTCGGGTGGTGAGTGACGCGGGCGCACTACGACAGCTTCTGACGAACCTTCTCGACAACGCTGTGAACTACACCCCTCCGGGAAGAGCAGTCCAACTGGAGGCGCTGTGCAGTCGGGAGCCGGATCACGGCCGCGAGGAGGTCTGGGTGCGCATCACCGATAACGGGCCTGGCATCGACACCAGCCGGCTGCCGCATGTACGCGAGGCGTTTCACGGATTCGGCGGGCTGACCTCACGTTCGGGTTCAGGAATGGGGATCGGCCTGGCTATCGCCGACCGGCTGGCCCGCATGATCGGTGCGACGCTGGATATCGAGAGCCGCCCCGACGAGGGAACCTGCGTGACGCTCAGGCTGCCGCAAGTACCGGACGCCGGCCATCGCGGCTCCGAGAGTCGCGATGCTTTGGCGACCTGAGGGGCCGTGCTAACTTAGCGACTTCTTCCCGCCGTGCAGATGGGCGAGACCGACGCGGCCATGATCCTGATCCGCCACGGCCAGACTCTTTTCAACCTTCATTTCGGTGCGACGCGGCAGGATCCAGGGATAGAGGATCCGGGCCTGACGCATATCGGGCGCACCCAGGCTGCTGCTGCGGCGGCGGCGCTGGCAGGAGAGGACGTCGTGGAGCTGGTCGTCAGCCCCTATCGGCGCACGCTCGAGACGGCGGCGATCATTGCAGCGGAGCTGGACCTGCCAATCCGCGTGGAACCGTTGATCCGTGAGCGCATGGGCTTCGCCTGCGACATCGGGACGGCGAGATCCGAGCTGGCGGCGCTATGGCCGGCGCATGCGTTCGATCATCTCGACGAACGCTGGTGGCATCACGAGGACGAGCCCGAGGCCCTGCTCGAAGCGCGATGCACGACCTTCCGCGACCGTATGGTCGAGCGTGAAGACTGGCGACGGGTCGCAGTCGTGACGCATTGGGGCGTAATCCGCGCGCTCACGGGACAGACGGTGCAGAACGGCGCCCTCGTGCGATACGATCCGACCGGACGAACCGTCCCGATCGACTGATCCGCAGATCCGGAGGCTATTGCCGTGCCCGACCGTATCCGTCTCGGGATGCTCACGCCGTCGTCGAACACCGTGCTCGAACCAGTGTGTGCCGCCCTTGTCGCCGACTTGCCCGAGGTATCCGTTCACTTCGGGCGATTCCGCGTGGTGGAGATCTCGCTACGCGACGCGGCGCTGGGGCAGTTCGACATGGCGCCGATGCTGGGGGCCGCGGAATTGCTCGCGGATGCGAAGGTAGACGCCATCTGCTGGAACGGAACCTCTGCGGGCTGGATGGGGCTCGACAGCGATAGACGACTGTGCGCAGCCATCACCGAACGCACCGGGATTCCGGCAACGTCAGCGGTTTTGTCACTCGTCGAACTCTTCAGACGGGCTGCGGTCCAGCGATTCGGTCTGGTATCGCCTTACACCTCGGACGTGCAGGCACGAATCGTCGAGACGATGGCCAAGGAAGGCTTCGTCTGTACCGGTGAACGGCACGCCGGCGAAAGCCGGAACTTCCATTTTGCCGACGTAACGGCGCCCCGGATCGAACGGATGGTTGCGGAAGTCGCAGAAACGGGACCGCAGGGGATCACCGTCCTGTGCACAAACATGGATGCGGCGACGTCCACCCCCGCCCTGGAGGCGCGCACCGGCATCATGATGTTCGATAGCATCGCCACCTCGATGTGGGGAGCATTGACTGCCGCCGGCGTCGACCCACGGCGCCTAGGTCACAGAGGCCACCTGTTCACGCTTTGACCGATCGGGGCGTCAGTTCCGGATTTCGGACAGGCTCTGGACGAGGCTGAGCATTCGTAACCGCGAAACCTCGTCGGTAATCGCGGCGAACGCTCGGGCGACCTCCTCCGTCTCCGGGGACTCCGGCGGCAACACCTCACTGGCCGCGCTGCCGGCGGGGGCATCGTCGTCGAGTTCGGCGAAGAACCAGTCCACGGCAACCGCGAAACGCTGTGCCAGTTGGTGGAGCTGGCTGGACGTGAGGGTCGTCTCGCCGCGCTCGTAGAGCGCGACCTGACGGCGCTTCACCCCGAGCAGATCCGACACCTCGTCGATGGGGATCCGCAGTGCCCGTCTGCGGTCGCGCACCCTGCTCCCGACATGACGGTCGATCTCCGTCGGCCCGCGCCGCCGCCCGAGCCTGGGCTCGCCCTCGCGGCTCGACTGCCGCCGTTCCTGCGACTTGCGGTTCGCCTCGCGCTTGCGCTCGCGGAACGCGGGATCGGCTTCCCAGCGGCGACGGTAATAGTCGCGATTGTTCCGGTTCTTGCGTTCACGGAACTCGGGATCCTCGGCAAACCTCCGCCGATTGTACTCCCGATGATAGGTCCGGCTCGCCTCGCGTCGGGCGTCCTCGCCGTCGTTCCCGGAGGGGCCTCCCGAACCGGCCCCGGCCGATCCATTCTTCATCGTCTCCGATCCTCAGGAGCGGGCATCGTCACTGACCGAAATAAAGGCGCCAGCCGCCAATAGCGGCCATGCCGCACCGAGCAGGCATGCGCGAAAGAACGGCTGACGGCCAAACCGGTATCCCACCAACGTCACCACGCTGGACAAGGCGCCGTACGCTGCGATCAGCCCCAGGGCCCAGCCACTCACACCAGCAACATCACGATCAGGCTGAGCGCCGACCACGCGAGAGCCAGATACAGCATCAGCGCGAGGGCGACGTGCCGTGCCGGCCACCGCAGGTCGCCCGGATGACGCGGCGAGTGAACGCCTGGAAGGGTGATCCCATAGTGTGTGACCATCGAAGCCACCAACCCACATGTAAATGCCGCATGTCCTCGGACATACTATCGTATTCTCAAAATGAGAGAACAAGCCTCTCTTCCGCAGCAACGCCCAAAGAGCCGTGTCAGGTCCAAAATTTCTCTAAGTCGTACCGCTCGCGGTGACGGGACCCACATACCGCCCTAACCGGATATAGGTGGTGGCCGCCCTGCGTCTACCGACCAACATCATCGTCCATATGCGGCGGAATTGAGACGGATGACGAAAGTTGAAGCACGCTGATCCTGTGGCTTTTCGGCTCGTTTTTGACTACCCCTGTTGGATCGGGACGAAAGGGCAGGCCATACATGCCGCATAAGACAACAGCGCTCCGGGCAAGGCTGAGATGGGCTCATCTCCTACCTGTCTGGCTTGCTGCCACCGCGGTCGCGGGATGCGATTTCTCCCGTCCTGGGGGCGTCAGCGCCTGGGACGGCTCATCCACCTGGTATGGAAGCGCAGCGGTGCCTGCGATTGCCCCTTCCCCTCGTCCGGCGCCACCGCCGCCGCCGCCGCCGCCAAGCCAGGATGCCGCGACACCCCTCGCCCCAGCGGCCGCTACTCCCCGGCAGAATGCGACTGCCGTCGCGGAGCCCCTGCTGGAGCGTGAGCCGGTCAACCTTGCGCCCCCCCCTGCTCGCCCGGCGGCAGTCTCGACAACGGGACCCGTGGTCGTCGCTACGACGCTCTCGCCGGCCCCAACCGACAGCGGCGCATCCGCTGCCACCCCAGCGATGGCGGCCCCCGCCGTGGTTCAGCCGCAATCGGTCCGCCTCCACGGCCGTCTTTATCGGTCGTTCGGCGATATGGGGCGCGTCGAGATCGATGACGGGCTCGAGCTGACCGCTTCCGGCACGGGCTCACCGACGGCCTGGTGCGCCTTCACGGGCAATCCGCGGCTGTCGATTCCCACTGCCAAGGGGATCTGCTTCTACGATCGGGACGGCGACCAGTTGCTCGAGACGATGGCCGTCGTCGGCCAACCGGAGCTCGGCTACATGGAACTCGGACCCTTCACCTATACCAGGATCAACTGACGGTGCGCCGCGTCCCGGCCGGGATCGCCTTCGGACCAGGTGCGGCAGCGGGGAGCGGACATGACCACGCTTCTGATCACTCATCAGGCATGCCTCGGCCATGATACCGCGCTCGGACATCCAGAGCGGCCGGCCAGGCTGCAGGCGGTTCTGACAGCCCTCTCCGGCCCGGAATTCGAGGCGCTGGCGTTGCGCGAAGCGCCGGAGGCGACGCCTGCGGAACTCGCGCGCGTGCACGGCGCGGAGTATGTAGCGGCCGTGCTCGCCGGAATGCCGACCGACGGCTACGTTCGATTCGACGACGACACCATCGCGTCGCCTGGTTCGCGCGACGCGGTGGTGCGAGCCGCCGGGGCCGTCCGCGCTGCCGTGGATGCCGTCATGGGCGGAGAAGCAACGAACGCCTTCTGTGCCGTTCGCCCGCCCGGCCACCATGCCGAGCCTAACCGGGCGATGGGTTTCTGCTTCTTCAACAACATCGCCGTCGGCGCGTTTCATGCGCTCGCTGTCCACGGGCTGGACCGGGTCGCTGTCGTCGATTTCGACGTCCACCACGGCAACGGCACGCAGGCCGCATTCGAGAACGATGCGCGCCTGTTCTTCGGATCCACCCACCAGATGCCGCTCTACCCAGGAACGGGACGAGCAGCGGAGCGCGGCGTCGGCAACATCTTCAATGCACCCCTGCCTCCGGGCGCGGCTGGCGAGACGTTCCGCCTGGTCTTTGCGGAGCGGATCCTGCCGGAACTCGAGCAGTTTCGCCCCGATCTGCTGATGATATCGGCCGGGTTCGATGCGCATGCGGCCGATCCCCTCGCCCAGTTGCACCTCGTCGCCGACGACTTCGCCTGGGTGACCGAAAAGCTGGTTGAACTGGCGTCGCGCCACTGCGCGGGACGCATCGTCTCGACGCTCGAAGGTGGCTACGATCTCGAATCCCTCGCCGCGAGCGCAGCCGCTCACGTCCGCGTATTGATGGCCGCATAGGTCCGAATCGCGCCTAAAGCCCGAGATTGGCAACACCGGGGTCGCGATGGCGTTCAAAGGGCATTATGTCTATCCATCGCGCCGCGGATCGTGCGGCATCGAGCGAGTTGGACGAGCGTATGCAGGAAGAGACGGTAGGAGCTGCTCCGGAAAGCCTGAGCTTCGAGGCCGCGCTGAAGGAGCTGGAAGCCATCGTCACGAGCCTCGAGCGCGGTCAGGTCACGCTGGACCAGGCCATCGAATCGTATGAGCGCGGCGTCGCACTGAAGCGGCAGTGCGAGGCCAAGCTGCGCGAGGCACAGGAACGGGTCGAGCGTATTTCGCTGTCACCGGACGGAACCGTGCGGGCCGAGCCGTCCGACATTCCGTTCTGACGACCCGACCGAGCCCAGCATGAACACCTCCGCGATCTTCAGGTCCGCTCTCTCGGACGCAGCTGCGTCCGTGGACGCGGTGATCGACAGGCTCCTGCCTGAGCCGACCGGACCGGAGGCCCCTCTGTTCGAAGCGATGCGCTACGCCGTCCTGGGGCCAGGCAAGCGGATGCGCCCGTTCTTCGTTCTCACGGGGGCGCGCATGTTCGGCGTCAAGGAACAGAGCGCGCTGCGGGTGGCGGCTGCGGTGGAGTTCGTCCATGCCTACTCGCTGGTGCATGACGACCTGCCGGCGATGGACGACGACGACGTGCGACGCGGGCGCCCGACGGTGCACCGTCGCTTCGACGAGGCCACCGCGATCCTTGCCGGCGATGCGCTGCAGACCCTGGCGTTCGAGGTCCTCGCGGATACGGACACGCACTGGGATCCGCAGGTTCGCTGCGACCTTGTGCGCGACCTCGCCGCTGCGGCTGGCGGACGCGGCATGGTCGGCGGCCAGATGCTGGACCTGCGTGCGGCAGAAGAGAATTTCGACATCGGTGCGGTCGCCCGGCTCGAGCGCTTGAAGACGGGCGCGCTCATCGCATTCTCCTGTTCGGCCGGCGCGGTGCTCGGCAATGCCGGAAGCCAAGTCCGGGCGGCTCTCGCAGCCTATGCCCACGACCTCGGGTTCGCTTTCCAGATCGCCGACGATCTGCTGGATGCCGAAGGAAGCGAAGCGGAAACCGGCAAGCGGGTCGGCAAGGATGCGGGCGCCGGCAAGGCGACGGTGGTCGCCCTGCTGGGCGTGGAGGCGGCACGTCAGCACGCTGTCATGCTCGCCAACCAGGCGGTCGCGCATCTCGACGGCCTGGGCAGTGGCGCCGATCCTTTCCGGGCCGCCGCCAGGTTCGTGGTCGAGCGAAGGTCATAAAGGGAGGGCCAAGCTACCGTGACGATTCCCAACACGAAGACCCCCCTTCTGGACGGCGTGACGTGGCCCGAGGACCTTCGCCGCCTGGACGATGAGCAGTTGGCGCTGCTGGCCGACGAACTGCGGCAGGAGACGATTGACGCCGTCTCGCTGACGGGTGGTCACCTCGGGGCCAGTCTGGGCGTGGTGGAACTGACCGTGGCGATTCACAGCGTGTTCGATACGCCGCGCGATCGGCTGATCTGGGATGTCGGGCACCAGGCCTACCCCCACAAGATCCTGACCGGGCGCCGCGACCGCATCCGTACGCTTCGCCAGGCCGGCGGCCTGTCCGGCTTCACCAGGCGCGCCGAAAGCGAATACGACCCCTTCGGCACGGCGCACAGTTCGACCTCTATCTCCGCCGGGCTGGGCATGGCGGTGGCGCGTGACCTGCAAGGTGCCGACAACGACGTGATCGCGGTGATCGGCGATGGCGCGATGAGCGCCGGCATGGCTTACGAGGCCATGAACAATGCCGGGTCGATGAACAAGCGCCTGATCGTCATCCTGAACGACAACGACATGTCGATCGCGCCGCCGGTCGGCGCCATGAGCGCCTATCTGTCGCGCCTGATCTCGTCGAAGTCGTACCGCTCGTTCCGCCACGTGGCCAAGCAGATGGCGGAGCATTTCCCGGATCCGTTCAAGAAGGCGGCTCACCGGGCCGAGGAATATGCCCGCGGGCTACTCACCGGCGGCACCCTGTTCGAGGAGATGGGCTTCTACTATATCGGGCCGGTCGACGGGCATAATCTCTCGCACCTGCTGCCGGTCCTGCGCAACGTGCGCGACAGCCGGGAGACGCGGCCGGTCCTGGTGCATGCCGTTACCCAGAAGGGCAAGGGCTACGCACCGGCCGAAGCATCCGCCGACAAGTATCACGGCGTGGCCAAGTTCGACGTCGTCACCGGGGTCCAGGCCAAGTCGACCGCCAAGGCGCCCGCCTATACGAAGGTTTTCGCGGAAAGCCTCATCGCCGAGGCGGAGCGGGACGAGCGCATCGTGGCGATCACCGGGGCGATGCCGGGAGGCACAGGTGTCGACGCCTTCGCCAAGCGCTTCCCAGACCGCGCCTTCGACGTCGGTATCGCGGAGCAGCACGCCGTGACGTTCGCGGCCGGTTTGGCTTCGGAAGGGTTCCGGCCGTTCGCCGCGATCTACTCGACCTTCCTGCAGCGCGGTTACGACCAGGTCGTGCACGACGTCGCGATCCAGCAACTGCCGGTTCGCTTCGCCATCGATCGCGCCGGCTATGTCGGCGCCGACGGTGCCACGCATCACGGCTCGTTCGACGTCGCCTATCTCGGATGCCTGCCCGGCTTCGTCCTGATGGCGGCGGCCGACGAGGTCGAACTGCGGCACATGGTGGCCACTGCCGCGCGCATCGACGACCGCCCCTCCGCCCTCCGCTATCCGCGTGGCGAAGGCATCGGTCTCGAACTGCCAGCCATCGGCGCACCACTGGAAATCGGCAAGGGCAGGATCCTGCGCGAGGGCACCACTGTCGCGATCGTCAGCTACGGCGGGCGCCTCCAGGAATGCCTCGCCGCGGCCGACCAGCTCCAGGCACGCGGCCTTTCCACCACAGTCGCCGACGCACGCTTCGCCAAGCCGCTCGACGAAGACATGCTGCGCCGGCTCGCCCGCGAGCACGAGGTCCTGATCACCATCGAGGAGGGCTCGATCGGCGGCTTCGCGACGCAGGTTCTCCACCTTCTCGCCCACCAGGGCCTGCTCGACGCCGGCCTGAAGGTCCGGCCGATGGTCATGCCGGACATTTTCGTCGATCACGACAAGCCGGAACGGCAGTACGAGATCGCCGGCCTCGACGCTGCAGGCATCGTCGCGACCGCACTGATGGCACTCGGCCGGGACGCCGTCGAGCGCCCGGCGCGCGCCTGAGGCCGCGACGAGCACGACGGCAGGCGGCCACCGGCGGCGAAGGCCGGCGACCGCCCCCTCAGTTCATCGGTTGAACAGCCCGCGCAACAGCTTCTCGGGCTCGCTTTCCTGCCGCGGCTTCGGCTGCCCGGCCTGAGGAGTGCTCGACGGTGCGGACTGCGTCGTCGGTGCCTGGGGTGCCGTCGGCGATTTGGGCGGCGTCGGTGCGGCGGGAGCCGACGTGCCGCCGGTCGGGGCACCGTCAGGCGCACTCGGGGCCGCCCTCTGGCCGGTGAGGCCCTGCAGCAGCCCTCCGATCCCGCCCGCGCCGGATCCAGTACCGTCTCCGGTTCCGAGGCCGGGGATGGGGAGCTTGACGCCGCTTCCGGCAGCGAGATCCTTCAACGACCCCGGCAGGTTCTTGAGCTTTTCGGGATCCTTGGCGAGATTCTGCAGCATCCGGTCCCACTGCACGTCGTATCGCGGCGCCGACCAGGGGCCGGTGATGCGGATCGGCACCGGGATCCCGGCGAGATCCTCATTCCCGCCCTGCCCCTTCAGGCTCGCCACCAGCGTCGCATCGACCGTGTAGTCGACGGTCTGCCGTGGCAGGTCGACCGTGCCGCCGCCGCCGAGACGCAGCAGCGGCGCCAGCATCTTCAGGTCCTTGTTCTCCACGATCCCGTCGCGGATCACATAGGTGCCGGAGAGTTCGGCGAAGTCTGTCTTCTGCTCGGCTCCTGCCGCCTGGTCCAGGCCAGCGGCACCGACCTTGCGCAACGCCGCCGCGATGTTGATGCCGTAGACCGCGCCGTCGAGGAACTTGAACGAGCCGGCGCCGTCGAGGCTGGACATGAGGTCCTTCTGGCTTCGGCCCGTGCCCGTCCCCTGCGCGGCGAAGCTGGCGGTGCCGGCGAGCCGGTCGGTACCGGCGAAGGCGGTCAGAAGGGGGCGTGCCGCGAGACCCGAAGCCGAGGCGTCGTAATCGAGTTTGACCCCGCGCCCGGTGTCGGCGAGCGAAGCCTTTCCGGCGATGCTGCCCCCCGCGGTCCGGACGTCTGATAACGCCGTGGTCAATGTTCCTCCCGCCAGGGTCGCCGTCATCCGCCCCGTCTCGACGACGAGGCCGCGATAGCGGACGGCATTGAGCGTCACATCAACCTTGCCGGTGTTCTCGCGCAATGCTGCGAGGTCGATCGGCTCCTCGTTCCAGCCGGTCGTGGCGGTCGGTTGTCCGGGCGTCGGTTTCTGCGGCGCAGCGGTGACGGACGGCGGCAGATAGGCGTCGAGGTCGGCCTCGCGAACGACGACCTTCGCGTCGAATCGTCGGGGCATCGATGTCGTGTCGATGCTGCCTTCGGCAGTGGCCTTGAGCGCCTTGCCGTCGATCGTCGCCTGTTTGAGTGCGATCCGCGGGCCATCGGCGGCCAACGTCGCCGTCACCTTCAGGGGGCCCGGGTCCGGCTGGTCGAGTGGCTGCCCCAGCCAAGCGGCGAGGCGGGCGACCGACGCAACGTCGAGATCGACCTTCCCGTCCAGTCCCGGCAGGGGGGCTTGCTGCACCGTACCGTCGAAGCCGGCCGTAACGGGTGCCGCGGAAAGCGATAAGGACGCCGGAAAACGGTTGCCGCCGAGGGCTGCGCGCGGATCCTTCACAGTAGCGGTGGCCGTCACCTTCTCCCCGTTGTAGGTCGCCGCGACCTGGAGCGAGGCCTGCTTGGCCATTCCCGGCAGGTCGAGGCTCAGGTCGAGGTCCGACAGGGGGATCTGCCCCTGTCCGCCGCCAGCGAGGCGGGTTGTCAGCCGTCCGGAAAGCGCGTCGGCGAGGGCGCGTGCAGATGCGCCGCGGCTCTGTGCCGTCAGGTCGAGGGCAGCGGTCCCACCGAGTACCGGTGGTCCACCCGACGCCTGAAGCAGCTCGTCGACCCGCACGCCGGACGCCTTCAAGTCCGCATCGAGAGCGAGCACCTTGCCGGATGCATCGGCCTTCACCGTGCCGCCGACCCGCCCGCCGTACAGTGCGAGTTCGTCGACCTTCATCGTCGCGATGCCCCGATCGACCCGAGCGGTCAACGCCACGCGGCCAAGCCTTTGTCCTGCCGCCTTCACGCCCGCCAGGTCCACCTTCACGTCGGCATCGAGATTGCGGAGCGCGGAGAGGTCGACGGGCTCGTTGGGTAATGTGGCGAAGGGATTCCCTGCCGGTCCGGTCCCCGCTGGCGACGCGGCCGGTGCAGCAGGCCCCACATAGCGGTCGACGTCGAGGACACCGCCCTTCACGTCCAGCGCAAGCTGCGTGACGGCGCCTTTCTGCTCCCACGAACCCTTTGCGGTCGCGTCGAGACCGGCCGAGGCGATAGTCGCCTCGCGCAGGACGATCTTTGCACCGTCGCCGGCGAACACGGCGCGCGCCTTGATCGGTCCGGGATCCTGACCTTCGATCGGCCGGCCGAGCCAGGCAGCCATGCGCGCGGCAGAGGGCGCATAGAAGGTGAAGGTCCCGTCGAGGCCGGCGACCGGCGCCTTGATCACCGCACCGTCGTAGCCCGCTGTGACTACGGCCGATTTCACGGATGCATCGAGATCGAAGCGGTCGCCGGACACGATTTGCGGCAGCGGCGAGGTCTGCGCCTGAACCGAGACCTTCTCCCGGTTGTAGACGAACGTCGCCGCCAGCGTCGGCTCCCTGTCCAATCCGGGCAGGGTCAGGTCCAGCGTCAGTCCGGAGAGTGCCCCAGCGGCTGCGTTGGCGACATTCATCCCGCCCAGGTCCGCGGTCAGCCGACCCTTGAGGCTCTCGGCCAGTTTGCGGACACTTTCACCATGCCCATCGGCTTCGAGCGTCGCGGACACGACGCCCGCGACCGGTGGCTGCTCTTTCGGCGATGCCGCGCGGGCGAGCGCACCGACGTCGACCTTGTCGACCTTGCCGCTCGCGGCGAGTGCCAGCGCCGGACCGGACGCATCCAGGGTCGTGCGCGCTTGGACGGTGCCGCCGTAGATCTGCAGCTGATCGAGGTCCGCAGCGAGCTTGCCGTCCTTCAACGTCGCGGTGAAATCCGTCTGCCCGACGGTGAAGCCCATCACTCTGATACCGGCGATGCGCACGCGAATGTCCGCCTCGCCCTGCCGCAGCGTTTCGAGATCGAGCGCCTCGTCCGGCAGGCTTGCAATCGGGCCGTCCCGGGGCCCGGCCTTCGACGGCGGAGCCTTCAGCGTCTCCTTCGGCGGGGGTGGCAGATAACGGTCGACGTTGATGACGCCACTCTCCACGGTGAGTGCCACCTTCGGCGCAGGACCCGACAGATCGACGCTGCCGGACGCCTTCGCGTCCAGGTCTCGTCCCTGGAGCACTGCCTCGGTCAGCGCCATGCGCGGACCGTCAGCGGCGAAGACCGCGTGCGCCTTCACCGGTCCCGGATCCGGCTGGCCCGCAGGCAAGGGCCGGCCCAGCCATCCCACCAGAGACCCGACCGACGGGATATCGAGGTCGAAGGTCCCATCGAGACCGGGGACCGGTTGGTTCTGGACGCCGCCCGTGTAGCCGGCGCGGGCTTTCGGCGACTCCAGCGCAACAACGGCCTGCGCCTTCTCACCGTCGATCACCCGGCGCGGCGTGTCCAAGGAG
The DNA here is from genome assembly GCF_040549485.1 of Constrictibacter sp. MBR-5. Classification (NCBI taxonomy): domain Bacteria; kingdom Pseudomonadati; phylum Pseudomonadota; class Alphaproteobacteria; order Rhodospirillales; family Allostellaceae; genus Constrictibacter; species Constrictibacter sp. MBR-5. The sequence continues at coordinate 27,050 of NZ_JBEPTK010000020.1, read as the reverse complement.
AAGCGCGCCGTGACGGGATCGCCGTTCAGCGTCATGCGCGCGTCGAAAGTGGCGACATCCGACAGCCCAGGCACCGACAGGTCGACACCGACGTCGACCGCGTCGATCCTCTGGCCGGTGCGCGCGTCGGCGAACCCGATGCGGCCACCGACGATACGCGCGTTCTCGATGCGCACTTCCCCGCCGAAGCCCGCCTCCTCGCCCTGCGGCTCGGGACGATCCTGCGCATCTGCGGGCGAACCCGAAAAGACCCAGTTCGGATTGCCCGCGGCATCGACGCGGAGATCGGCTTCGGGCTGCTCGACCAGCAGCCGCTTCACGACGATGGTGCGGCCGAGCAGAGGCAGTAGCGCTACCTCGCCCTCGATCCGCTGCACGCTCGCCATGTAGGCCGGCTCCATGCCGGTGGCGTTTGCGAACTTCACGCCGGCGGCGCTGAACCGCACGCTCGGCAAGACAGAGATCGCGAGGTCGCCCTCTATCACCAACTCGCGGCCGGTCGCGTCCTTCACGGCCGCGGCGATCTGCGGCTTGTAGCCGTTCCAGTCGATCAGGGCCGGGACGGCGAACAGTGCCACGACGATGACGACGATCAACGCGCCGATACCGATAGCGACTTTTTTCATGGGCACCGGATCTCCCGGTTACGTATGCGCTTGCCAGGCCGGGATGATGGCCGCAAACGGATCCGACGGCCACCCCGCCACCCGAAAAACATCTGCATCGGATGCCCGGAGACCGCGCCACTATGGAGGCACCCGGACGTTCACGCAGCATGGACAGCGAACCAGGATCCTCACCGTCGGCCGTCGGCGTGACAGCGGGCACGCCGATTCCCGCCCCCGAACGCGCTGCCGTGGTGCGGGCGGCCGACGCCGCCATCGGCCGCTACATTGCTGCGAGGCGCCAGCGCATAGGCCCCTTCGCGCGCCGAACCTTCGGCTGGCGGGGCGCCCTGTCGCTGCATCGCACGGCCGTCGGCTGGGATCTCGTAAGGGCACCGGCGAACGCGCTGGCGGCCGTCCCCGCCATGATGCGCTATGCCGCAGCGCAGGGAGCTCGGGCTGCCGGATATCGCGCCGCCGCGCAGCGGCTGGGTGCGCCACGACTGGCGATCGCCACCGACGTCGCACGCGAGGTCGAGTGGCGCCTCCTGACCGACCTGCTGGAGCTGCCATACGAGCAGCCCCATGCCAAGCCGCCTCGGCGAAGCGCGCACGATGCGCTCGCCGAAGAGATCCTGGCGGATCCAGCCGTGGGGCCAGTTCTGCTGGCCGCCCTGGCGGAGGTGGGACGACGGGCGGGAGACGAGCGCTACCGCCGCTGGCTGACCGAGACGATGGAGGCATATGCATCCACCCGCGCTGCCGCGGTCGAGATGGCGAGCACCCTACTCCACGCCGGCGTGGGGGCCCTCGCTTTCCGGCAATGGACGCCGGGGGCGCTGACCCTGGGGCCGATGATCGCGCGGGTCGTGGCGCAGCGGGCTGCAGGACTGGCGCTGCCGCTCGGGACGGGCGCCAGGGTCTGGTTCGCCGCAGCACCGGCCGCGGCGTCGCCCCTCCTCGCGGCGGGGATAACCGGCGGGCTGCTGCTGATTCCGGCGCTGGCGGCATCGTTTGCCGGCGTCATCACGGACCCGCTGCAGGTGCACCTCGGGATGCACCAACGCAGGCTGAACCGGCTGGTCGATGCGCTGGAACGCGAACTGACCGGCTCCGGCGACAGCGCGTTCGTCATCCGCGACCAATATGTGGCGCGAATGGTCGATCTTATCGAAGTCGCACGCGCGGCGGTGCCTGTGCGCTAGCGCCGCGGACGCGGCTGGCTTTGGGGCTTGGCGATACCGGGCGTCGCAGCCACGGGCGTCACGGTAACGCCGCGACGCCGCGCCTCCAGCAGTTCGCCGATCATGACCGCGGTCGCACGGGCAGACAGCCGCGTCGCGTCCCGCAGGCCCGGCTCCGCCGTCAGCATCAGCTTGCGGGCCTCCTCGTAGTTGCGCTCGACGCCGTTGCCGGTCGCATAGAGGTTGCCGAGCATATACATCGCGCGGGGATGACCCGTGGCGGCCGCGCGTTGAAACCACTGCGCCGCGCGACCGTAGTCCTGCTGAATACCGCCATGGCCGAGCATGTACAGCAGCCCCAGCTGATACTGGCCTTCGGCATCGCCCATCGCTGCCGCGTCGGAAAACTCCGACATGGCAGCGCGATAATCGAACCGATCGAGCGCAGCCTTGCCCTCCGGCACACCCGCCATGGCGGGAGCCGCGCCCGAAATCGCCACCGCCGACACAATCAAAGCGGCGGAGAGCCGCGCGGCTATGCCCATACCCATCTCCTATTCCGCGGCGGCGCGCATGCCGGTCGCCGCGTGCAACGCCTGGCCGAGGTCGGCCAGGATATCGTCGATATGTTCCAGGCCGATCGAGAGGCGAACATAGCCGTCGGACACGCCGGTCGCGGCCAATTCCTCGGGTTCGAGCTGCGAATGGGTCGTCGAGGCCGGATGGATGGCGAGGCTGCGCGCATCGCCTATGTTCGCGACGTGATACAGCAGCTTCAGCGCATCGATGAAATCCCGGCCGGCATCGCGGCCCCCCGACAGCTCGAAGCCGACGAGTCCGCCGAAGCCGCCCTTCAGGTAGGTGTCAGCCCTGCGGCGTGCCTCGCCGTCCATCAGGCCGGGATAGATCACCCGTGATACGGCCGGGTGGCCCTTCAGGAACTCCGCCACCGCCATGCCGTTGCGGCAGTGTTCGCGCATCCGCAGCGGCAGCGTCTCGAGCCCCTGGATGGAAGCGAAGGCGTTGAACGGGCTCATGCAGGCGCCCAGGTCACGCAACAGCGTGGTCCGGGCCTTGATGATGTAGGCGACCGGGCCGATGCCCTTGACCGCCTGGGTCCAGACGGCGCCGTGATAGCTGGGGTCGGGCTGGTTAAGATAGGGCTGGCGTGTCGGCACGGCCTCCCAATCGAACTTGCCGCCGTCGACGATCAGGCCGCCGATCGAGGTCCCGTGGCCGCCGATATACTTGGTCGTCGAATAGACGACCACCGCCGCGCCGTGATCGAGCGGGCGGCAGAGGATCGGCGCTGCCGTGTTGTCCATGATCAGCGGGATACCGAGGGGCCGCCCGATATCCGCGACCTCCTTGATCGGGAAGACGGCTAGCTTCGGATTGGGGAGCGTCTCGGCATAGTAGGCGCGCGTCCGGTCGTCTGTCGCACGCCTGAAGTTCTCGGGGTCGCTCGGATCGACGAAGCGAACCTCTATCCCCTGATCCTTCAGCGTGTTCGCAAAGAGGTTCCACGTTCCCCCGTAAAGGTCTGTAGAACTTACGACATTGTCGCCCGCGTGCGCGATGTTCTGCAGCGCCATCGCCGATGCCGACTGGCCGGACGCGAGCGCCAGACCGGCGACGCCGCCCTCCAGTGCCGCGACGCGCTTTTCGAGCACGTCACAGGTCGGGTTCATGATCCGGGTGTAGATGTTCCCGAGTTCCTTGAGGGCGAACAGATCGGCGGCATGCTGAGTGTCGCGGAACTGGTAGGATGTCGTCTGGTAGATCGGAACCGCGACCGAACCCGTCGCAGGGTCCGCGCGATAGCCCGCATGCAGGACGATCGTCTCAGGATGCTGGCTGTCGACGGTCATGACGGTCTCCCGGGTGCTTTTTGCGTTGCGCGCAGTCTAGCCGAATGATCGGGCGCATGGAATTCAGACGAGACGACCCACTGCTCCTAGGTCGCTTCATGCGAGCGGCGCTCGACGAGGCGCGCGCCGCCGCGGCTAGCGATGAAGTCCCCGTAGGCGCCGTCCTGGTTCATGCACCCACCGGCCGCATACTGGTGCGGACGCACAATGAGGTCGAAACGACGCCGGATCCTACCGCACATGCGGAAATGCTGGCTGTTCGCCGTGCTGCATCGATGCTCGGGAGCCCCCGCCTGACAGAGTGCGACCTTTATGTAACCCTCGAGCCCTGCCCCATGTGCGCCCAGGCCCTGGCGTTCGCGCGGATCCGCCGCGTCTACTACGGGGCGGAGGATCCGAAAGGCGGCGGCATCGACAACGGCGCCCGCATCTTCGCCCAGACCAGCTGCCACCACCGCCCGGAAGTCTATGGTGGGATTTCCGAGCGGGAGTCGGCGGATCTGCTTCGGGCCTTCTTTGCCGCGCGGCGGCCGAACGGGTAGGCGTTCCTGTAGGAGACTAGGCCGCGTGGCTGGCCGCGGGCGCGCCACGCACGGCGACCATGACATCCTCCGGTGTCGCCGCCGCCCGGATACGGTCGCAAACGGCACGGTCCCGCAGGATGCGGGACACACGCGACAGCGCCTTAAGGTGGTCCGCGCCGGCACTTTCCGGTGCCAGCAACAGAACGACGATGTCGACCGGCGCCTCATCGACGGCGTCGAACGGAACCGGTGCCTGCAGGCGGAACAGCAGGCCGAAGAGGTGATCGATGCCCGTGAGCTTGCCGTGCGGGATCGCGATACCACGCCCCACACCCGTGCTTCCCAGCCGCTCACGCTCGAGCAGGACGTTGAATATCGCCCGCTCGGACTCGCCTGTCATTTCAGCGGCATGTTCAGCCAACGCCTCGAGGACCTGCTTTTTGCTGGCCGCCCGCACGCCGAGCAGAACCTGCTCGGGCTTCAGGATCTCGGTGATTTCCATCTTGTCCCCGCCCGCCGTCAGGACTTCCCGGGGGGGCCGGAATCGATCCAACCTATGTTCCCATCCTCGCGCCGATACACGACGTTCAGCCCCCCATGGCCGCCGTTCCGGAACACTAGGACGGGAGCATCCGCCAGGTCCATACGCATCACGGCCTCACCCACGGCGAGGCGCGGTACAGAGGTCGATGTCTCCGCGATGATCACCGGCTGGTCGCTCGCTTCGCCGCCGTCCTCGCGGACCTCCTCGTCTTCATGGCCCTCGTCATCCACATCGTCCTGGGCCTGGATGACGTACTGCGAGAACACCGCGCCGTCGGCCTGATCGGGCGTCTCGGCCGCCTCCCCGTTCGCGCCCTTATGATCGCGCAGCCGCCGCTTGTGCCGACGCAGGCGCTTTGCAATGCGCTCCTGCGCCAGTTCGAACGCGACGACGGGGTCGTTCGCCGTCGCATGGCCATAGAGGTCGATCCCACGTCCCACATGCACCGCGATATCCGAGCGGTAGAACGCCGCCCCATCGCGGGAGAAACTCACCTGGGCCTCGATGGCGCGGCTGAAGTACTTCTCCACGGCCGCGCTCAGCTCGTCGATCACGCGGGTCCGCAGGGCGTCGCCGACGTCGATCTGCTTGCCTGTTACGGTGACGTGCATCGCTCTAACAGCATCCTTTCGGCCGCTTGGTGCGGCACTCGGGTTTTCGGGTTGGGAACGGGTCGTCATCGTATCATCGTACAAGCGCTCTCAATTGGCCGCCAAACCGGCGACTTTCTCTCGGCGCCTCTGCACTGAGGACGGGATACGCATCGCCTCGCGGTACTTCGCCACCGTTCGCCGGGCGATGTCGATGCCCGATCGACGTAGAATCTCCACTATGCGGTCGTCGGACAGAACTTCTGCCGGAGGTTCGTTGTCGATCAGGATCTTGATGCGATGGCGTACAGCCTCCGCCGAATGCGCCTCTCCTCCCGTCGCGCTGGCGATGGCGGACGTAAAGAAATATTTCAGTTCGAACAAGCCCCTCGGTGTCGCGATGTGCTTGTTCGCGGTCACGCGGCTGACGGTGCTCTCGTGCATGTCGATCGCTTCCGCGATGTCGCGCAAGGTAAGAGGCCGCAGGTGCTCGATGCCATGCACGAAGAACGCGTCCTGTTGTCGCACGATCTCGGTGGCGACCTTCAGCACCGTCGTCGCACGCTGATGCAGCGACTTAACCAGCCAATTCGCCGCATTGTACTGTTCTGCGACGTAATCCTTGTCCTGTCGCGAATGACATGACTTCCGGATGCGCGCGTAATAGTGCGAATCCACGAGGACGCGTGGGAGTGCCTCGGTGTTCAACTCGATGATCCACCCGCCCTCCGGGTGCATTCGCATGTAGATGTCGGGAATGAGCGTCTGAACGGGCTCTGACTCGAACCGGAGCGCCGGCTTCGGGTCCAACCGCCGGATCTCCCGCGCCATCTCCGCGAGATCTTCGTCGTCGACACCGCACACGCGCCGGAGTTCGGCGAAATCCCGACGCGCGAGGAGATCGAGATTGTCCAGCAACGCCTGCATCGCCGGATCCAACCGGTTGCGGTCACGTAACTGCAACGCCAGGCACTCGGACAGGTTCCGGGCGAAGATGCCCGGAGGGTCGAAGCGCTGTAGCCGCTCGAGCACGCTGGTTGCGCGTTCGACAGTGCAGCCGAGCGCCGCCACGACCTCGTCGAGGGCACCGGACAGGTAGCCGGCGGCGTCGAGCATGTCGATCAGGTAGAGGGCGACGATCCTGTCGGCGGGATCGAGGATGTCCAACTGCAGCTGCGCGACCAGATGGTCGCGGAGCGTGGGCATCTCGCCAAGAACCTGCTCGAGGCTCGCCTCGTCGCCGTCGAACGACCCGCCTGCCCGCCCCGATTCCGACGAGAAGCTGGGCAGGGTCGGCCCTTCCGCATCCCATACGTTGCCGAAATCCGCGTCGATCGCTTCGGTGAGGCCGGCGAGATCTTCCGCAGCCGGTGCCGAGACGATCTCCGGCTGCGGCGCTTCCACGGGTTCATTGGTCCCGACCTCACCTGCGCCGTCTGCCCGCTGGAGCAGAGGGTTCTGCTCAAGCTGCTGTTCGACGAATGCGGCAAGCTCCATCGTCGACAGCTGCAGCAGTTTTATCGCCTGCTGCAACTGCGGGGTCATGACCAGACTCTGCCCCTGAGTCTGGCGAATCTCCTGACGCTGGAAAAGAGCCATCAACGGTCCCGTGCGATCATGGTTAAAGCCTTAGAGGCTAAACCTTTCGCCCAAGTAAACCCGCCTGACGGCTTCGTCGGCAACGATGTCGGCAGGTGAGCCCTCCCTGAGCACGATTCCGTCGTGCAGGATGTACGCGCGATCGACGAGTTCGAGCGTCTCACGCACGTTATGGTCCGTGATCAAGACCCCGATACCGCGATCGCGCAGGTGCAGAACCAGTTCGCGTATGTCGGACACTGCGATGGGATCGATACCCGCGAAGGGTTCGTCGAGAAGGATGAAGGCAGGCTTCGCCGCCAGGGCCCGCGCAATCTCGACGCGGCGGCGTTCGCCACCCGACAGTGCGAGCGCTGGCGTGCGCCGCAGGTGCTCGATCGAAAATTCCGCGAGCAGTTCGTCGAGCATGCGGCGGCGTTTGCCCGCATCGCGCTCGCTGACTTCGAGGACGGCGCGGATGTTCGCCTCGACGTTGAGACCACGGAAAATCGACGGTTCCTGGGGAAGATAGCCGATGCCCAGGCGCGCGCGGCGATACATCGGAAGTTCCGTGATATCCTCGCCGTCGAGAACGATACGACCGTGGTCCGCGGCGATCAGGCCGGTCACGATGTAGAAGCAGGTGGTCTTGCCGGCACCGTTCGGGCCGAGCAGGCCGACGATCTCTCCGCGGTTGAGCGACAGCGACACCCCACGAAGCACCGGCCGCTTCTTGAAGCGCTTGCCGATGTTCTCCGCCACCAGCCCCTTGTTGTCGGCCACGAGGCGCGGTCGAGGTGCCGTATCGAGCCCATCGCCGGGGGGTTGAGCGCCCTTATTCAAGACCGTCCGCTTTCCTGACTGCGTCTATGCCGGAGGCTATCGGCCACGGCTCTCCGGAACGAATAGCGCCCGCGCTCGCCCGTTGGCCGTGGCGCTTCGCCCCGCCTCAAGACGGCTGACGCCGCTTCGAAGGTCGAGAAAGGCATGCGCACCCGCGAGCTCACTACGCCCCCTGGTGATCCGCACATCACCATCGAGTTCGATGACTTCTCGCGACGGATCGTAGACCGCCTTGTCGGCGCGCACCACCTCCTTCGCGGTCGCAATAAGAACGTTTCCGCTCGCTTCGAGGCGCGCGATGCGCATGCCTCCGCCCTTCCGGTCCTGAAAATACGCGGTCACCCGGTCGCCCTGCAACTTACGGCCGTCGCGTATCACGATTACATCGCCTTGCGCGACGGCCACGCGTTCGCGCTCGCGAAACTCCATTCCGGACTGCGCTATAATCGTCTCGTCGGGCGTCTCCAGCCTTGTCTCCCCGCCGGAAACGGTGAAGAGCGACTTCTCCAGATCATAGACGATCCTTGGTCCGAAGAGACGCGTGTCGCCCCGTGCGGCACGGACGTTTCCCTCCGCCTCGAACCGATAGATGCGGCTGCCGCCCGCGGGCGTGTCGCGATAGTGCGCCGTCAGCGTCTGTGCCCGAACGTCGGTCGCGCCCTGCACGGCGCGGGCATCGCCACGCGCAATGAATACGCCCTCCTCCCGGCGCCACTCGATGCCTTGGCTCGCCTCGACGTTCAGGGGCGCCGACTCGTCCAGAGAAGCGAAATCGGACGCAATCACGGGGCCCGCTGCGACGGTCGCCAGAAGCAGCGCCCCTGCGAGGGTCCGCCGCATGGATGCGTTCATGTCCCGTCCCCGTGCGGCCGCCCGTTCAGCTGCAGCGACGATTTGCCGGTCAACAGCACGCGGCTTCCGTCTTCGAGTATCCGGAAGCCGTCGCCGCTGCCCGTGCCGTCGGGCGCGCGCAGCGACACTCGCTCGTCACCCGCGGCCTCGCCTTGCCTGAAGTCGACCGACGCGCGGTCGGTGGCGATCTCGAATCCGCCATCGTGGGTGAACCGGACCTTGCCGCTCAGGGTCAGTGCGCGATGCTCGCGGTCGAAGACGCCGCTCTGGGCCTTGAGCTCCACCCTGCGGCCGTCGCGCAGGCGCATGTCGGCCTCCGGCATTTCCAGCACCACCTCGTCGGAAGCGGTGGTCGTCTGGCGGGTCGAGGCGGCGGTCACCGTATAGGGTCTGTCATGGGTATCGACCCCGACATAGCGAACGCCCAGCACCGTCAGGTCGGCAGTGTCCTCCGGCTTGATGCGCAGCGCGTCCGGGTCCGGCAACTGTTCCCGAAGCTGGACCTGGGGCCAGGCGAACACGACGATGACGATCAGGGCCGCGGTGGCCGGCAGGATGACCTTCAGGCCGCGGACGTAACGCGAGTAGGTGCGGTCGAGCGCCCGCGGTGCCGCCTCGTAGTCGAAATCCACAGGTCGGCGCGCTTCGGTCGTCTCGGGTGTCGGCGACTCGTCCGCCATCTCACGTCACTCCTGCCCGCAGGCAGTCGTGGACGTGCACGATGCCGACGGGACGGTCGTCCGCGACGACGAAGAGGCTCGTGATCTTGCCGGCGTTCATCGTGGCGACGGCTTCCTCCACCAGCGCATCGGGGCGGATCACCTTCGGACGCGGCGTCATGACGGCGCCGACGGTGCGGCCGAGCAGGTCGGGACCCATGTGCCGGCGGAGATCGCCGTCGGTCAATATCCCGATCAGCGCACCGTGCGGATCCACCACGCCCACGCAGCCGAAGCTGCAGGCCGACATGACGACAATCGCGTCGGACATCGCCGCTTCCGGTCCCGTGAGCGGCAGCTTGTCGCCGGTGTGCATGATCTGGCGCACGCGCTTCAGCTTGTGCCCCAACGAGCCGCCGGGATGCAGCAGCTGGAAGTCCCGGGTCGAGAAGCCGCGGCGATCGAGTAACGCTACGGCCAGCGCATCGCCAAGCGCGAGCATCATCGTCGTCGAGGTCGTCGGCGCCAATCCCATCGGGCACCCCTCCTCCACGGACGGCAGGATCAGGGCGACAGTGGACGCCCCTGCCAGGGGACTGCCGGCACGCGCTGTCATGCCGATCAGCGGAATGCCGATGCGGGCGGTATGGGCGATCATGTCGGCAAGTTCGGCGGTACCGCCCGAGTTGGACAGCGCCAGCACCGCATCGCGCCGCGTGATCATGCCGAGATCGCCGTGGCTCGCCTCGCCCGGGTGCACGTACTGGGCCGGCGTTCCCGTCGAAGCCAGGGTCGCTGCGATCTTCCGCGCGATATGCCCGCTCTTGCCCATCCCGCTGACGATCACCCGCCCTTCCACGTCGAACAGCAGTTCGAGGGCGGCCAGAAAATCGCCATCGAGGCGATCGGCGAGCGCAGTCACCCCCTGTGCCTGCAGGCGCAGGACACGGCGTGCCGATTCCAAAGCTGAATCTCCGGCGTCCGTCGGCGCGGACGCCGCTTCGGGCGCGGTCTGGTCCGGGCTCATATCCGACGCGGCAGTGTTGCGTTATGGAGGCGGTATATGGTCGTCGCGCTCGGCACCGTCAACGCGGGCCGCCCGCCGGCCCCCGTCAGTGCGCGAAGATATCCTCTTCCGGCCAGCCCGCGAGATCGAGCTGCGCACGCGTCGGAAGGAAAGCGAAACAGGCCTCGGCCAAGGCGAGGCGGTTCTCCCGCTCGAGCCGGCGCCGCAGTTCAGCCTGGAGCGCATGCAGGTGGAGCACGTCGGAGGCGGCATAATCCTGCTGCGCCTGCGAGAGCACCGGCCCGCCCCAGTCCGACGACTGCTGCTGCTTCGAGAGGTCGATCTCCAGCAGCTCCCGGCAGAGATCCTTGAGGCCGTGACGGTCGGTATAGGTCCGCACCAGCTTGGACGCGATCTTCGTGCACCACACCGGTGCACAGACGGTTTCCAGATATCGCTGGATCACCGCGATGTCGAAGCGGCCGAAATGGAACAGCTTGAGAACTGCAGGGTCAGCGAGAAGCCGCCTGAGGTTCGGCGCCGCATAGTTCGGCGACGTACCTGCTCCAGGGGCCGGGAACTGCACGAGGTGCGCGTTGCCGTCACCGCCGGAGAGCTGGACCACGCAAAGCCGATCTCGATCGGGCCGCAGCCCCATGGTTTCCGAATCGACCGCAACACTGCCGCCAGCGGCGAGCGCCGCCGCGACGTCGGCCGGCAGGTCGCCGCTATGGAGATAGACCGTCATTCGGAAAAACCGCCCTGCTCGAATGCCGTCCCATCAGGGATCGGCAGTGGTGCCCAGGAGAAGACTCGAACTTCCACGACCTTGCGGCCACAGGTACCTGAAACCTGCGCGTCTACCAATTCCGCCACCTGGGCTCCGGGGCAGGGCGGGGCATGACGTAATCGGAGCCGTTCGGCGTGTCAACATGATCCTTTCATGACGCGCCGAACAGAACGTCATGACATGGCCATGCCGGACCCCGCGGTTCACAGCAGGGCGACCCCCGCCTAGGATAGGCTGGACGGACGAATTGCCCACCGCCACGTGCCGTACGCTGCCGAACGCCGCGCCCGAAACCGGATGAAGAGATGGCAGACACGCCCCGGGGCAGCCGCCCCACTGCATTCGACGTCGCGGTGCGAATCGGCGACGGGCTGGCTGCGATGTTCCGTCGCGGCGGCCGTACGGCGCTCCCCGCGATCGTCCGGGCCGCTCACGACGAGGCCGACCGGCGAATCGCCGCGGCGGCGGAGCCTGCCGCCTGCGCCGCCGGATGCGCCTTCTGCTGCCATCAGCAGGTATCGGCCACTGCGGCCGAGATCCTCGTCATCGCGGCACGAGTCGCAGCGCTGAAGCCGCCGGCGCGTGGCAGGCGCCGTGCCGCAATTCGCCACGCTCTCGCCGCGACGCGCGGCCGCGATCCCATGCAACGCTGGCTCCTGCAGCAGCCCTGCCCGCTGCTCGGCGAAGACAGGCTCTGTACGATCTACGAGGACCGGCCGTTCGGCTGCCGTGGCTATGCGAGTCGGGACCTCGACGCGTGCACCCACGCCTTCGAGTCACCCGAAACGGTCACGCCGAGCCAGATCCCGCGACCGGAGGGTACGCGGCTCAGTGCCGTCATGCTCAGCGCGGCTCTCGATCGCGCGCTGAAGGCGTCGGCGCTGCCGCACCATCCCTACGACCTGATCCACGGTTTGGAGATCGCTTTGACGATCGGCGCCGGCGCGGCGGCGGCACGTTATCTCGCCGGCCAGGATGTGCTCGCCGATGCCCGCATCCACTGGACGGGAGCCACGGCCTCTTCCCCCGGCTCTATCCCCGGCACCCCATAGCCGGCCGCACCCGGCGGCGGCTATTGTCGCAAAGTGACCCTGCCGCGACAGACGGCGAAGGAGGAGGAACGATGAAGCTCGGACTGTCCATCGGCTATTCGGGTGCCGAAATGGCGCTTCCCGTGGAACGGGTGCAGCGCGCCGAAGAACTCGGCTACGACATCGTCTGGACGGCCGAAGCCTACGGGTCAGACGCCGTCACTCCCCTCGCCTATCTCGCCGCAAAGACACAGCGCATCCGGCTCGGCACTGGGATCATGCAGTTGGCGGCGCGGACGCCGGCAAACGCCGCCATGTCCGCCGCCACCGTCGACGCCATGGCGGGCGGTGGGCGATTCGTGGTCGGCCTGGGGGTCTCCGGCCCGCAGATCGTCGAAGGCTGGTACGGCCAGCCGTGGGGCCGGCCCTACCACCGGATCAAGGACTATGTCGCGATCATGCGGAAGGTGTTCCGTCGCGAGGAACCGGTGACGCACGAGGGTGCGGAGATATCCCTGCCCTACACCGGCGAAGGCGCCCTCGGGGTCGGCAAGCCGCTGAAGTCGATTCTCCACATGAACCCCGACATCCCGATCTATTTGGGGACCGGCAACGCCGCCACCGTCCGGCTGACGGGGGAAATCGCCGACGGCTGGCTGCCGCTCGGCTTCGTGCCCGGGAGCCTGCACGAGTATTTGCCGTGGCTGGAGGAAGGCTTCGCCCGGGCCGGCGGCGGCAAGTCGCTCGCGAACTTCGAGATCGCAGCTTCGGTGCACGTCGAAGTGAACGATGACGTTAAGACGGCCCTGCACAAGCTGAAGCCCGAGGTGGCGCTCTACGTCGGCGGCATGGGCCACAAGGACAAGAATTTCCACAAGGAGATGATGATCCGCCGCGGTTTCGGCGACGCCGCCAACCGGATCCAGGAACTCTATCTGGCCGGACGCAAAGATGAGGCGACGAATGCGGTGCCCGACGAGTGGGTCGACCAGAAATCGCTCGTCGGCCCTGCCGCACGCATCAGGCAGCGCTACGGCGCCTGGGCCGATTCGGGCGCAACGTCTCTGACCGTTCGGACCAAGCAGGACGAAGCCGTCGAAGTGATGGCGCAGGCCGCGCGCCTGAATGCCTGAGTAACCTGCCGCGGAAACGCACCGCTGCGCTCCGGTTCGCGCCGTCCCGGTTTCATGTCGGGTCGGCGCGAACGGCCGGCGATAGGAACCGACGATCGAGCATCGGGCATCCGTCCGCGGCTCTCGAAATCTCCCGTGTGAGTCGACGGGAAGACCGCGTCGTCGCTCCCCTATGCGACTCGGGTGCGACGCCAGCCACCCTTTCCACTCACAGCGGGTGTCGCCGGCCATTCCATCCGGCGACACCCGCTGCGACCCCGCGCGTGGAGGGGTGCAGCCGATGTCCCGAATCGGGTGGTGGGATCCGCCTCTACCCTCACCCGGACTTTACCGCCACATAGCTCCCAGGCGCGTCCTCCAGGGCCTTAAGCTCGCCGTCGCCGGGCTTGCGGGCCGGAACCTTGCTGCCGGCGTAGCGCGAGACCCATTTCTGCCACTCGGGCCACCAGGACCCCGGATGCTCGGTCGCACCCGCGAACCATGCCTCCGGGTCCGCCGGCGTCTTGGCGTTGGTCCAGTGGGCATACTTGTTTGCCGCCGGCGGGTTGATCACGCCCGCGATGTGCCCCGAAGCGGCGAGGACGAACTTCACCGGGCCGCCATAGATCTGGGTGCCGCGGTAGACGCCGTGCCATGGTGCGATGTGGTCTTCCCGGCTGGCCAGCAGGAAGGTCGGGGTCTTCACCGTGCCGAGGTCGATGGGCACCCCGTCGAGTTCGACGCCTCCCGGCTGCGACAGCGCGTTCTTCTGGTACATGTTGCGCAGGTAAAAGCTGTGCATCGCCGCCGGCATCCGGGTCGAGTCGGAATTCCAGTACAGCAGGTCGAACGGAAACGGATCCTTTCCCAGTAGGTAATTGTTCACGACGAACGACCAGATCAGGTCGTTGGCGCGCAGCATGTTGAAGGTCGTCGCCATCTCCGAGCCTTCGAGATAGCCGCGCTCGTTCATCTTGTCCTCGAGCGCGCGCAGCTGGTCCTCGTCGATGAAGACCTCGAGTTCGCCGGGTTCGCCGAAATCGACCATCGCGGCGAAGTAGGTCGCGCTCTTGATGCGGTCGTCGCCCTTCGCCGCCATCCACGCCAGCGTGGACGCGAGCAGGGTACCGCCGAGGCAATAACCGATGGCGTTGACGTCCCGCTCCCCCGTCGCCTTCTCGACGGCATCGAGGGCTGCGAGAGGCCCCTGGTGCATGTAGTCGGCGAAGCTCTTGGCGGAGAGGTCGCCATCCGGGTTCACCCAGGAGATCACGAAGACCGTGTGACCCTGGTCGGTCGCCCATTTGATGAACGAGTTCTGCGGGCGGAGATCGAGGATGTAGAACTTGTTGATCCACGGCGGGATGATCACCAGCGGTCGCTTGTGCACCTCCTCGGTCGTCGGCTCATACTGGAGGAGCTGCATCAGCTGGTTCTGATAGACCACCTTCCCCGGCGTAACGGCGATGTTGCGGCCCAACTGGAACGCCGCCGTATCGGTCTGGCTGATCTTCAGCTGTCCCTTGCCGGCCTCCAGGTCGCGCAGCAGGTTGTTCAGCCCCTTGACGAGGTTCTCGCCGCGGCTTTCCACGGTGGCACGCAGCACGGCCGGGTTGGTCATCACGAAGTTGGAGGGCGCCATCGCGTCGACGAACTGACGCGTGTAGAACTCGACCTTGCGCCGCGTCTTGTCATCCAGTCCATCGTCCATGTCGTGAACGGTGGACTGCAGCCAGCGCGACGTGACGAGATAGGACTGCTTGATGTAGTCGAAGAGGAAGTTCTCCTCCCACGCCGCGTCCTTGAAGCGGGAATCGCCCTTGCGCGGGGCGGCCGCCGGCTCGACGGATTCTCCCATCATGCGGCGGGCGGCGCTGTGCCAGACCTTCATATAGTCCTGCCAGAGCTGCGTCTGCGCCTCCGCCAGCCGGATCGGGTTGGAGAGCATATGCCCCGTCAACTCCATGAAGGCGCGCCCGACGCCGAGCGGATCCGTGCCGGTCGCCTGCACTTCCTCGGCATTGCGGCTGAGGAACTCGGTCATGATCCGCTGACTCTGCTCGGCGATCTTGGCGAAGTTGGCGGCCAACTCGGCCGGGTCCGCCTGGGTGCTCGGGCTCTGCGGTTCGGCCATCTGAGGCTCCCTGAACTGTTCTCACCGGCAAGCGGGTCTGCGGCGTTCCGCGATCCGGCGTCCTTGTGATACTACAGCCGCAACACGCTGATTTCTAATCCGGTGGGGTGGTTTCATGCGAAAAGCTGGTGTCAGATCGGCGACGATAAGGGCTGCTACCGCCCTGCTCCTGCTGGGCGCGTCCGGCTGCTCCTCCGTGCCGGACGAGGTCAATCCCGCCGAATGGTACCGCTCGGCCAGTTCATGGCTGTCGAGCGACCCCGCACCGACTTCCGGTGAAGCCGCACCGAGCGTCGTCGGTACGCCGCTGCCGGCCGAACGTGCCGACACGTTCCCCAACCTGGCCAGCGTCCCAGACCGCCCGGCGCCGACCTTGGATCCTGCGGCGCGGCGCGACATGGTGGCGTCACTGCGCCGTGAGTCGGGCGAAGCGCAGGCAGACGCCGCAGCTCTCGATCGGCGTGCCGAGGCCGAGGTGGCGCGGCGCGAGCAGCCTATGGTTACGCAGCAGCCGCCCTCCCTGCCGCAGCCCCGGCCCGGCGCAGTGCCGGTGGAACGGCCGACGGCATCGCTCGCACTGCCGCCCGATGCGGCAGCGCCGTCTGCGCGGGCGCCTGCACCGGCTGGCGCGCAGCCGGAAAGGCCTCAGCCCGCGCCAGCCGCCACGACGGCACCGCGCGAGACGCCGGTGCCTGGGCCCGCAGCGGCGCAGCCGGCAGCCCAGGAGCCTCCGGCAGCGCGACCGTCCACGACGCGAGCCGCGGGCTTCACCCCCGGGACGCCGTTGGCGCCCCGGCCACCGGTGCAGCCGCCGCAGCCGCTATCGCAGCGCGCTGCCGGGTGACGGCCGACGCCGATGCCCCGGACATCGGCCGTCAGCATGCGATCTGTCTGAAAGCGTCTCGCCCCCGGCCCGAAAGCCGCTATAAGTTCATCGGCCCTTCCGGCGGCAACGCTTTCGTGGCGTTGCGGCCGGTACAATCGCCTGGATCGCCCGACGCCCTTGGCCGCTGAACCGATGACACGACCGAACGCGACACCATTACGAATAGCCCTGGCGGGCCTCGGAACCGTCGGCACCGGCGCGCTCAAGCTGGTTGCGACGCAGGCCGACCTGCTCGAGCGGCGCTGCGGACGCCCGGTGGTGGTCACCGATGTCTCGGCGCGCGACCGGACGCGCGACCGCGGTATTCCGCTTACCGGGCTGAACTGGCACGATGACGCCGTCGCCATGGCGCGCACCGCCGAGGTCGACATCGTCGTCGAACTGATCGGCGGCGCCGACGGCCCGGCGAAAGCCGTGTGCGAAGCGGCCCTGGACGCCGGCCGCCACGTCGTTACCGCCAACAAGGCGCTGATCGCGCGGCACGGTGTTGCCCTGGCGCAGCGCGCCGAGGCGGCCGGCTTCACCCTCGCTTACGAGGCCGCGGTCGCCGGCGGCATTCCTGTAATCAAGACGTTGCGCGAGGGACTGGCGGCCAACCGACTGTCGCGCGTGTACGGCATCTTGAACGGTACCTGCAACTACATCCTCTCTACCATGCGCGAGTCGGGGCGCCCGTTCGAGGATGTCCTCACCGAGGCGCAGCGGCTCGGCTATGCCGAGGCCGACCCGACCTTCGACATCGACGGCATCGACGCGGCACACAAGCTCGCCATCCTCACGAGCCTGGCCTTCGGTACGCGCGTCGAATCCGACGCGGTGCAGGCGGAAGGCATCCGGCACGTATCCGCCCTCGATATCGCTTTCGCCGAGGAACTCGGCTATCGCATCAAGCTTCTCGCGATCGCCCGTCGCACACGCCACGGCATCGAGCAGCGCGTTCATCCCTGCATGGTGCGCAGCGCCAGTCCGATCGGCGGGGTGGAAGGGGTCCTGAATGCGGTCGTCGCCGAGGGCGACTTCATGCCGTCGACGGTCCTGGTCGGCGCCGGCGCCGGCGCCGGACCGACTGCGTCCGCCGTCGTGGCGGACATCATCGACATCGCGCGCGGGCGCATCACGCCGATGTTCGGCCTACCCGCGGATGCGCTGGAACCGCTGACCGATTCACCGCTCTCGATGCATGTCGGCGCCTATTACCTGCGCCTCATGGTGATCGACCGGCCCGGCGTCCTGGCTTCGGTGGCCCGCGTGCTCGGCGAGGAGGCGGTCTCCATCGAGTCCGTATTGCAACGCGGTCGCGATCCGGAGGAAATCGTTCCTCTGGTGCTGGTGACCCACGATACCGAGGAAGCCGCGATGCTGCGCGCCGTGGCGCGCATCGGGGAACACGACGCGGTGGTCGAACCGCCACGGCTCATTCGAATCGAAACGCTCTAGGAGACACCCGAAATGGCAGCGGACGAGCAGACGGCCGCAATGGACCGCAACCTCGCGCTGGAGGTTGTCCGCGTGACCGAAGCGGCGGCACTGTCCGCCTCCCTCTGGATGGGGCGCGGTGACGAGAAGGCGGCAGATCAGGCGGCGGTCGACGCGATGCGGCGGGCGCTGAACAGCCTCGCGATCGAGGGCACCGTCGTGATCGGCGAAGGCGAGCGCGACGAGGCGCCGATGCTCTACATCGGCGAAAAGGTCGGCGCGGGGAACGGTCCCAAGATCGACATCGCCCTCGATCCGCTGGAGGGTACGACGATCACCGCGAAGGGCGGCCCGAACGCCCTCGCGGTCATCGCCATGGCGGAAGCCGGCGGGTTCCTGAACGCCCCCGACACCTACATGGACAAGATCGCCGTCGGTCCCGGCCTTCCGGAGGGCGTGGTCGACCTCGACCGGGCACCCGAAGAGAACCTTCGCGAACTGGCGAAGGCCAAGGGAGCCAAGCCCTCAGATCTCGTCGTGTGCATCCTCGATCGGCCGCGCCACGCAGAACTGATCGCGAAGATCCGCGACGCCGGCGCCCGCATCATGCTGATCTCGGACGGCGACGTCTCCGGCGTGATCGCCACGGCCCGCCCCGGTAGCGGCGTCGACATGTATATCGGCAGCGGCGGCGCGCCCGAAGGCGTGCTGGCGGCAGCGGCGCTACGCTGCATCGGCGGCCAGATGCAGGGCCGACTGCTTTTCCGCAACGACGACGAGCGCGGCCGCGCACGCCGGATGGGCATCACCGATTTCGACCGCAAGTACAGCATGCTCGACCTGGCGCACGGGGATGTCATGTTCGCTGCCACCGGCGTCACCACCGGCACAATGCTCCAGGGCGTGCGCCGTTTCGCCGGTGGCGCCGTCACCCACTCCATGGTGATGCGCTCCAAGAGCGGGACCGTCCGGGTGATCGAGGCGGAACACAACTTCACGCGCAAGACGGGCTTCGATCCGGTCGACCGCTAGGGCCGGAATGCAGGACACCCTGCTTTCCCACGTACCGCCCCCTGCCGGCTCTTCGGCGGGGGGCGCGTTCCTGGGTGTCGAGCGCTCGCTGACCGGGCGAGCGTGGCGCGCGCGACCTTGTGACGAGCGTCTGGCGCTCGCACTGACCCAACGGCTCGCAGTGCCGGACATCGTCGGCCGGGTGCTGGCGGGACGGTGCGTCGGGGTCGAGGATGCGGAAGATTTCCTGGCGCCGCGCCTGCGCAGTCTGCTCCCGGATCCATCGTGCCTGCGGGACATGGACAAGGCTGCGACACGGCTGGCGGCTGCCGTAAAGGCGGGCGAGCGAGTGGTGCTGTTCGGCGACTACGACGTCGACGGCGCTTCCTCGGTCGCCTTGCTGCGGCGGTTCCTGTCGGCGACGGGCCTCGAAACCGCCATCTACATTCCGGACCGCATCGACGAGGGCTACGGTCCGAACGCAGCGGCGATGCGCCAGCTCCAGCAGCAGGGCGCGACCCTCGTCGTCGCGCTCGACTGCGGGACCACCGCGTTCGAGGCACTCGATGCCGCCGCTGCGGTAGGGCTCGACGTGATCGTGGTCGATCATCATGTCGCCGAGGTCGGCCTGCCCCACGCCCACGCCGTCGTGAACCCGAACCGCCTGGACGAGATGCCCGGCCTCGGGCATCTGGCCGCCGTGGGCGTCGCCTTCCTGCTCGCGGTCGCAGTCAATCGCCTGCTGCGCGACGACGGCTGGTTCGCGGAGCGCGCCACCGGCGCACCCGACCTGATGCAGTGGCTGGACCTCGTCGCACTCGGCACACTGTGCGACGTCGCTCCCCTCACCGGCCTCAACCGGGCGTTCGTCGCGCAGGGGCTCAAGATCATGGGGGCGCGTCGGAACGCCGGCCTCTCGGCACTCGCGGACGTCGCCCGCCTGAACGGCCTCCCCAGCGCGGACCAGCTCGGCTTCTTCCTCGGCCCCCGCATCAACGCCGGTGGCCGCGTCGGCCAGGCGGACCTGGGCGCCCGTCTCCTGACGACCGACGATCCCGAAGAAGCGCGGCGCATCGCCGAGCGCCTGGATGTCTACAATAGCGACCGACGCGCCTTGGAGGCCGACGTCGTGGAGGCCGCGCTCGAGCAGGCCGCAGCCCATGGCGACGCGCCGATCACTCTGGTCGCCGGCACGGACTGGCATCCCGGTGTCATCGGAATCGTCGCAGCACGTCTGGTGGAGCGGCTGCACCATCCGGCGTGCGTCGTGTCGCTTACGGACGGCGTCGGCAAGGGTTCCGGCCGCTCCGTTCCGGGGTTCGCTCTCGGTCCCGCGATCGTCGCGGCGCGGCAGGCGGGACTGCTGGAGGCTGGCGGAGGCCACGCCATGGCGGCGGGCTTCACCATCCGGGAGGAGAGGCTGGACGATCTGCGTGCCTTTCTGGCCGAGCGACTGCAGCGGGAGCTTCCAGCGAGCGCCGCAGTGGCCCGTCCGCTGGATCTGGACGGTCTCGTGACGCCGCGCGCCGCTACCCCCGATCTGCTCGACCTGCTCGACCGCATCGGCCCCTACGGCAGCGGCCATGACGAACCGCGCTTTGCCCTGTCCGCCGCACGCATCGCGCGAGCCGACATCGTCGGCGAGCGGCATGTACGCCTGCGCCTCGCGGACGCCGGCGGCGGCGCGCTCAAGGCAATTGCCTTCCGCTGCGTCGGCACGCCGATGGGCGATGCGCTGCTCGCCGCCCGTGGCGCTCCCCTACATGTGGCCGGCCTGTTGCGCGCTGATCACTGGAATGGAAACCGCGGCGTGCAGCTGATCGTGACGGACGCCGCCCATCCTTCCTGAGATTGCCCGGAAGGCCACGCAACGGGTTGCTTTTCCGGCTCCTTCCGACTATTTCGTGTCCCGCGCTGGTCCCATCGTCTAGCGGTTAGGACACCGCCCTTTCACGGCGGCGACCCGGGTTCGAATCCCGGTGGGATCACCATGCGCATTTATTTCCCCTTCATCTTCAAGACGTTAGAGACAGAACTGTCTAACCCGCCCGCGTGGTTAGACATCGGCTGTTCCCGGTCTGCCCCGCGCATGCGCTCGAACGCCTGCTCGGCAAGCCGCGACTGGTCGGCTGCACGGACGTAGCGGGTCACCTCGGCGTCGGTCCGGTGCCCGGTCACGGCCTTGATCTGCTCATGGCTGCATCCCGCCTCCGCCAGCCGCCGGGAAGCCGCCTTCCGCAGCCCGTGCGCCGAGCAGTGCGGGAGCTCGGCGGCGTCACACTGTTCGCGGAACCAATTCCCGAAGCCGGCGGGCGTGAATGGCTTGCCGTAGGCGGTGACCATGAAGGTCATGTTGCCCCGCGGCGCCTCCGCCAGCACGGCCAGCAGGTCGGCGTGCATGGGCAGGATCAGGTGCGCGTCGGTCTTCACCTGCCGAACGCGGATCTTGTCACCCTCGACGTGCTGCCAGCCCATCCGCACAACGTCGGATCGCCGCTGCCCGGTGCAGAGCATCAGAGCAAGCGCCAGACGGGCCTTAGATCCCACGGGGTGCCGCTCCTCGAACTTGGTGATCTCCGCTTCCGTCCAGGTGTGGAAGCCGTCGCCAGCGGTGCGGAAGCCGCGGACGCCGTGCGTCGGATCGTCCGGCCGGAGCCCCAGGTCCACCGCCAGCCTCATCAGCGTGCGAAGCCGCTTCAGGAGATTGTTCGCGGCGGCCGGCGTCGCGTGCATGCCGCCCACTATCGCCTTCACGTGCCGGCGCTCGAGCATCGCCACCCGCTTCTCGCCGTGCCTCTCGCGGAACCTCTCGATCGCGTTGCGGTATGCCGCTTGCGTGCTGCGCTCCAGGCCGGTGAACTCGGCCGTGCGGTAGTAGGAGGCGATCAGCGCCGACATGGTGCCGGCCTTGCTCCGGTCCGCTCCAGGCTGCACGGCGGGCGCAGCCTCGCGGGAGAGGCACCGCTCGTACTCGGCCATGAAGGCCGGCGTCCAGGGCGCGGCCGTGAAGTAATAGGCCTCCTGCCCTTTGCGGCGGAAGCGGACGCGGATCTTGCCGTGTCGGTCGGCGAACTCGGAGACGTACTTGGGTAGCCGGCGCGGTGTCATCTGGAGGCCTCGTCCCATTCGTTGAGAGAGGCATTCTCGGCGCGGCCGGGCTCGCCGAATAGGATCTCTACTCCGTCCTTGGTCGCGCGGACGCCCGTGATGCGCTCCAGCGGCATTCCAGCGGCCAGCACGCCCTTGAGGGCGCGGGTCACGTCAGCCTGTGCAACTGGCGCGGGCCGCTTGGCCATAGGGTATCAATCCACCTCGACGGGGAGCCCGTAGGCGCGCCGCTTCATTCGCCGCACCGGCAAGGTCAAGTTGACGTCGAGCAGGCTCTCGTAGTTCTCCAGTCGGCGCCGTGCCTGATCCTGCGCCTTGGGGTCCCTCCCCCAGGCAATAACGCGGACGGTCTTCTTGTCCGGCTCGATCAGGGAGACTGGCTCTAAGTGAAACGTCGGCTTTGGCACCTCGCCATCGTTGTGGATCCGATACAGGGTTTCTAAAGGGCTCGGGTCCGGCGACCGCGAGAAGATCCACCGCCCATCAACAATGAGCAGATGCTCGTCGAGGGCTGGGATGGCTTCGGGGCGGCTGTTGGCGCGCTCGTAAAGTCCGATCGGATCGTACTCGCCGGCGTAGACCGGTTTGTCTGTAAGCGGAACCAATTCGACCGAATGGATGATCATCGTGCCGCGTTCGTTCGGGGAAAATTCCTCCTCCGGAATCGGAATGATGCTGCCGGGTGACGGGTTCGGATCATCGATCCGACGGCACGGAATAACGAAGCGCCCCCAAAGGCGGGCATGGACAACATCAGTCGGAAGCCAACGGCCGTCCGGCTCAGTCAAACACAGGGAGCGAAAGCCCCCAAAATCCGGTATGTAATCGACCGCTTCGATTACTTGGCTGGCGATAACCGATGTGGTGTCGACGATATTGGAAGCCAGTTCGAGCGAGAGGCCCGCTTCACTGAGCGCGTGGATGATCGCAACGGCGCCCTTGGCTTTTTTTGCGATGCGCCGCGTATGACGGCTACCTCGCCCACCGCCGGTAACGTGGCCGCGCATGCTGGGGAGCCCCAGCACAATGGCGACCGCGCGCGGGGCCATGCCGGACCACTCGGCGAGTTCGGCGTCTGAAATCCGGCCGGTCCACCAGTTGAGGACTTTGTCTCGATCAAGCACGTCGGGCGCCTCCCATACCGCAAACAACGTAGAGAGTGGTTTGGGGGATGGCAAGCGAAATGACGCCGCACGTTGTTTGGGGGAAGGCCCCGCCAGCATCGCCAGCGGGGCCTCGGCATCTGTTCACCGTGAACAGATAGATCAGCCGGCGGGCTCCCCCTCGCACACGGCATGCAGGTCGGCCATCGCCGCGTTGAAGGCGGCGAACTCCGGATCGTCCGGAATCGGCGGCCAGCCCGTCACCAGCATCTCGATCTTCCGCCGGATGCCGCGATAGGTCCGGGACGGGCGCCGCTTGATTTCGGCTTCCGCCGCGCCGAAGCGGTCGAGCATCGGTTGCCACTCCGGATCGGTGATGAGGAGGTCGAGCGACTGGTCGCTTAGCCAGTCCGCGAGGTCCAGTAGCTCGCCCTCGGACAGGGCCGTAAGGTCGCAGGTCATCGGCTCGGGAACGGGCGCGCTCATGACGTCACCTGTCCGGCGGCGGGCGTATCATCGGCGAACTGCTCCATCGCTTCATCGAAGCGGGTTTCCAGGTTCGCGAGATGCCGCTCCATCGTATCTGCGATGACGTGCAGGGCCTTTCCGCTGCGACTGTCCATCCCGTCCGTCAGCATGAACATCAGGACGTTGAGGTTTTGCAGATCACGGAGCGGCCGCTCCATCTCATCGAGAACGTCGCGCAGCTTGCCGGTCATGACTGCACCTCGCCTGCCATGCGCTCCGCCTCGCGCAGAATCAGCACGGTCCACTTATGCGGCCAATCCAGGTCATCGAACGGGATGTCGAGGATCAGGCCGCCGGGGCTCGGCACCCGCTGCCAGGAGTTGCGCGCCAGCATGCGCAGCTTGACGGCCAGCCCGGCCGCGCCGTGGGCCGGCATTTCCATCAGGCGGGACTCGATCTCGCAGGTCCGGTCCTGCAAGGCGTCGTGCCGGGCGCTATCCGCGTCGCTGTAGCCGGCATCGCGGATGAACTGCCGGAACAGGTCGACGTTGGCGTCGATGCTCCGGTCGCCGATGCGGTCGATGGCGGCTTCCATCGCGACGCCATAGGCGTCATCAAGCCGGCGGATCTCCGGCTGCGGCGCCAGCCATTCGCGCTCCAGCTCCAGCAGCTCGGCGTCGTCGTCGGCGACCAGCGGGCGGGTCATGTCGGCATCGAGCGGGACTGCCGCGCCGGCCGCCGTGATGCCGGTCACAAGCGCCGCACCGGCGCCGAGCAATACTGCGCGGCGCGTGGGCAAGGTTCGGGTATTGTCGGAATCAGCCATGATCCGGGCTCCTATCCAGCTTGGATTGTGGTCAGGCCGGGCGCGGTGCGGCAAACACCCGCTCGGCCGTCTGCGCTGTAGCGCCGCCGACTACGTTGCACTACACTGGAGGTGTCGTCAATGCGGATTACGGAAGGCAGCGCAATGGCCCGAACGGCGCCGACGAGTATGCGGCTAGACCCGGAAGTGAAAGCCGCGCTGGAGCGAGCTGCGAAGGACGACATGCGCTCGGTGTCGTCGCTGGTCGAGAAGATCCTGGTCGAGTGGCTGCGGGCGAACGGACACTTGAAAGGGTGAGTCATGGCTGACGATGGCATGGAGCTCAGAACATTCGTCTCTGATACCCTGACCCAAATCATCCAAGGGGTTGAAGAAGCCGGTAGAGTGTTCGCCGGACATGAGACGGCTCGCGTAAATCCATTCGGCGAGTACCAGGCGCACACAGGATGTATTAACGTCGACTTCGACGTCGCGGTAACGGTTCGGGATAAGATTGGCGGCTCTGGCAAGGCCAGCTTAAGGGTGGTCTCGCTATCATTCGGCGGAAGTGCCGTAAAGGAGGTTGCCACTGAGGCGATTAGTCGGGTGCGCTTTGCAGTACCCGTATCTCTTCCCGCCACCCGAGAACGGCCAGCTAAACCGCTCCCCGGTTTTGGCGAAGAGGACAACTACAATTACTCAGGATCTTAGTCGGCCGCCGTCCGCGCCGCTCTGGAATCGGCCGGCGTTGAGTTCATCGCCGAGAACGGCGGCGGGCCGGGGGTGCGGTTGAGGAAGTAGGAGGTGAGCACATGCTGAAGACGATCGACGACCTTAAGACGTTACGCGCAGAACTGGTCGAGCGCCGACGCGAGGAAGCGTATCGGATCGGGAGCGCGCAGCACGACGAGGGGATCGAAAAGGCTGGTCAGGTCCACCTCGCGATTGAGGCGATCGACGCCGTGATCGCGGAAGGCGAGGACCAGCGGGAGCCGCCCGATCCTACCGTGATGATCCTCTAAGGCGCGCCTCTATCGTTGCGCCCTTCCTGCGGCAGCATCCCATCACAACCAAAGACCAACATGGGGAAGACGATGTTCGAGATCGGGAAGCGGTACGAAATACGGATGATCATCGGCGGCGACGAAACCGCCATGTGGCGCACCGTCGAGAAGTATGAGCATCCGATGGTCAAGTTCGCCACCGAGCACTTCGATGCGGATAAGTATTTCTCGGCCAGCACGACCCCGGGCGAGATCGTCAACGTCACCTCCCCGAACTTCATCAGCGCGGTCGAGGATGCGGAAAAGCCGATTCCCGATCGGCTGAAGCCGGGCACTCCGCCAAAGACGTAGCGGGCGACGGCCGAAACCTGACCGTGCGGCAGGTTATCGACCATTGCGCCAGACTGGGACAATGGTCGGGTTTCGCGTCAGGCTGACGCAACGTTGCCCCAGGCCGTGCCGACGCCGCAGAACCTGTGCGAGGCTCAGGTTAATGTGGGATTTCCCCACGATATGCGGAGTGGGAATTGTCCACTTCGGAAGCCCGCCCCGCCGAAATGTGCCCGAGGGGCATATTTGCGGCTCGGCGCATCGAAGTGGGAGATTCCCACTTCCAACGGCGCCCACTGAACGGGCCGTTCAGTGCGGAGGTGTCCGTGTCACGCGGATGCCTTCGGCCGTGTTGGTGACGGACACGGCCAAGGGCGGGCCGTGGTGGCCCTCCCTTCGCGTACGTCATCGCCGGATTTCCCGGCATTGAGGGCGAAGGGGATGCCGTGGTGGTCGCCCCTTGGGGGATATGGCCGCAATACCCCCTCTCAGCGCCAAAGGGGATGACACTTCTGCCACCCCCTTTCGGCCCCAGGGTACCGACAGATCGGTCAGTACCTTCGCGGTGGCATCGGTGTCGCCGACGTCACGCGCTGCCGCTGGTCTCGCCGATCGCGTCCACCGGCGCCGGAGCCGGGACCGCGGCGAAGTGGCGTTCGACGGCGGCCACGCATGCGTCGATCCGCTCCGGCCCGATGGCGTGGCAATCCCGGATCTCGGCGAGGAAGGCCGTGATGCTGTCCCTCAGCCCCAGGACGGACGTTGCCGCCGATATCCCGTCGGCCATCCGACGTTCGCGGGCGGCGAGGTGCTCCAGCGTCGCCGCATGCTGCTCGGCGGCGTTGCTGGCCACGATGTCGAGCGAGGTGGCCAGATGGCGCACCAGCTCGCGCCGGGCCTTCTTCGGCATCTTGTCGAACGTCCCGATCCGCAGCATTTCGTGGACGCGGTCGGCCTGCTCGCGGTAGCCGGCCAGTAGGGCGATGGTGGCGCTCGGCTTCGGCGCGTCGCTGATCACATGCCCCTCCGCCAGTTGCCGCGGCTGAACTGGTCACGCACCTCCGCCACAGCTCCGGCCTTCGTCGCCTTCATCGCCGCGGGCAGCCGGCGCGCCATCGCACGGTCGACCGCGGCTTCGACCGCGCCGGGATCCGACGAGCCGCGCGCGTCGATGTAGTAGGACGGTCCCGCCGGCGCGGCTTCCGGAGCTGCCGACCGCGGCGCCGAGATCGCGCGCACGCCGAGATGACCGGACGGCGTCCGTGCCAGAGGCATGATGCCCTCTTCGCCGTCCTCACCCATCAGACCGGTCCGACCGTCGGCCATCGGGAACAGCGTCGGCCCCGTGACGATGGCACCCGTGGCGAACGGCACAATCTCGCGCCCGTTGCTGAAGGCTCCGCCCTTGGCGAAGAAGTAGCTCAGGTCCATGTTCGCGTAGGTGGACGGCTGGGACGCTGCCGCACCGCCGCCGCCGAACATGCCGCCGATGGCGCTCCCAAGAATGCCGCCGATGCTGTCGAGCGTCGGCGCGTTGGTGCCGAACAGCGCGTTCTTCAGCGGGTTGATCGCGGCCAGCCGGAACATCTCCTGCCC